>JALVXO010000236.1 GCA_027022775.1 Campylobacteraceae bacterium | reverse complement strand
AATTATAATATTATATTATTATTTTAGTATATAAAAGTAACACTTTCTGTTTTCTTTTAAATTTACTATCATTTGTTTTTTTATAAAGAATTTTTTGTGTTAAAATAGTTTAAATCCGCTTTTAACCCAAAATTTGCATTAGCTAAAAGTCTATTTGCAATTGGTTATTGGCAGCATGGGAGAGTGCGCAAAAAGTTAAAATTTCTCTAAAATTACCCATTTCAGTCATTCTGAGCGTAGCGAAGAATCTCGATATAACAGCAGTAAATAGATTCTTCGCTACGCTCAGAATGACAATTAAGACAAATATTTTGGACTTTTTGCGCAGTCTCTGGGCATTGGGCATTGGAATAAAGCCTTTTCCTTCGCGGTTCGCTTCGCTTAGGACGCTGCGGTTTCGAAGCTACAAAGGCAAAGCAGTTTGCCTTTGCTTAACGCTTTTGCCTTCGCGGTTCGCTTCGCTCACAACGCTGCGGTTTCGAAGCTACAAAGGCAAAGCAGTTTGCCTTTGCTTAACGCTTCTCATCATCCGGGTGTGCCTGCGTTTTTTTCAGCACCGCTGCTGCCAAGCACCAACGCATCTGATGCACCTTCTAATGCAAAATTTGGGTTTAATGATAATATAATATTGATGAAGGGGGTCTTAATGAGGAAAAAACTCTTTTTTATTTTGGCAGCAGCTCTTTTTCTGTATGGACAAGAAGATGTTTTGGTAAAAATTACTAAAAATATTTCTTATGTTAATATAAAAGACAGCGGACAAATTGTACAAATAAAACGAATTCAAGATACTTCCAACAGGCTTACTGATGATTTTGTAAAGACTTCGCGCATCTGCCCTCCTTTTTGTATACAGCCCATAACTCCGATTAAAGGTGTAAAAACGGTTGCAGAGCTGGAGGTTATAAATTTTATTAAAAATAAAGTTTCGACCCATAAAGGGATTTTGGTAGATGCAAGACTGCCAGAGTTTTACAGAACAGAAACTATTCCAGGCGCAGTAAATATCCCTTTTACAGTAGTTAAAACAAAATCTCAAAAAATTAAAGATGAATTGTTTAAAGCACTAGGCGCCAAAATTACTGCTGAAGGAAAATATGATTTTTCTAATGCAAAAGAGATATTAGCCTTTTGCAATGGATTGTGGTGCGGACAATCTCCGGCATTTATACGGGGAATAATTAAAGAGGGGTATCCTAAAAACAAAATTTACTATTACCGAAGCGGAATGCAAGGGTGGAAACTGCTAGGATTGACTACGGTCGTCCATAAGGCAAATGAAGTAAAGTAATAAATTACACTTTGTGGCTGTGCCTTGACCATGGGCACATTCAATGCCATTAAGTTAAGGATTTAACTCCATAAAATGTAAAATTATATGGCAGTTCTTTTTCTGTAACTTAAAGCTTCGAGCAGCTCTTTTTTACCGATTATTTCGTTTTGGTTTAAATCTGCAACAGTTCTTGCTACTTTTTTAATGTTTGCAATTGCTCTATAAGAGAGCCCAAAACGCACTATTGCCTGCTCCAGCAGCTCTTTGGCTTCTTTGTTTAAAATGCAGTAGGTTTCTATCTCATCTTCTAAAAGTTTGCCGTTTAAGCGTATCTGATCGCGATTTTTTTGGGCTTTAAACGCTTCTATAACCTGGCTGTGCATAGTTTTGGAATTGGTGCTTGCAGGAGCATTAAAATCCACCTCTTGCATTGTAACAAAAAGTTCTATTCTGTCCAAAAACGGGTCGGAGAGGCGGTTTTGATACCGCTTAAGCTCCAAATCGGTGCATCTGCACTCTTTTGTTTTAGAGAGCATATTACCGCACGGGCAGGGGTTCATTGCGCCTATAAACAGAAAATCGGCACTGTAGCTTACCTTGGAATTTACCCTTGCAATATTGACTATTTTATCTTGCATAGGTTCTCTTAAAGCTTCCAAAGTTTTAGACTGAAAATGGGGCAGTTCATCAAAAAAGAGTATTCCGCCGCTTGCCAATGCCACTTCTCCGATTTTTGCACTATGGGAGCCGCCGCCAAAAATAGCAGCGCTTGTTGCGGTATGGTGCGGGCTTCTAAAAGGGCGCAACGGTTTAAAATCGGGCTCTATGCCTGCTAAAAACTGATGCCTTGCAATTGCTAAAATCTCTTCTTCGCAAAGAGGCGGCAAAATGTATCTTAATCTTTTTGCAATCATGCTTTTGCCAGAACCGGGGTTGCCGTTTAAAAGCATATTATGCATTCCGGCTGCGCTTATCAAAGCGGCTCTGACTGCCAGCTCCTGCCCTTTTATTTGCGAAAAATCCTCTTTGTACTCTTCTAAATAGTAATAAGCTTTTCCTTTTATATCTATCTTTTTGGTGCTGTAATTTAAGTTTTCTTCTTCAACGGCAGGGAGTGTTTCTGATTTTAAAAGTTCTATTGCTTCTGCTAGGCTCTCTACTCCGAAAAATGTGACATTTTTAATAAACTTTAGCGATTTAAGCGCTTCTTTTGGAACTATAGCATATTTTATTAATCCTTGTTCTTTTAAAGAGAGTATCAGCGGAAAGAGCAAAGAGCTGCTTTTTACTTTTCCGTCCAGCCCAAGTTCGCCAAATACATAAATATTTTTGTGTTTTATTTTAAAGCCGCCTAATGCGACTAAAATGGCAATGCTTAAATCAAAATGGGTGCCGCTTTTTTTAATATCGCTTGGGCTTAAATTTATAGTGATTTTTAGCGGCGGAAGTTCAAAGCCGCTTGCAATAAGCGCGCTTTTTGCCCGCTCTTTAGCCTCTTGGATATCGCTGCTGGCAAGCCCGACAACGCTAAAAGCCGGCAGCCCTTTTGTTAAACTTCCTTCCACCTCTACCGGTTTTGCCTGGGTTCCTTCTATCGATGCGCACTTTAAAGAGTTTACAACAATTTCATTTTCTAAACTTTCCATATCACTATTTTACCCCGTTTGACGCATATAAAGCAAAAATATGCCAAATTATTTACTTTTTAGTATTTTTAAGTTATAATATTATCAAATATTGAATTTTATAAACTGGGGTAAATTTCAAAAAGGAGGGCGCCGTGCCGTATATCGACAGAAGAGTGGCAGAAGGTATGTTTAGAGAATTGCTGGGAGAGCGCCCTGTTTATAGAGTACTAAATATTTACGGCAGCGCCGGAATGGGCAAAAGCCGTTTTGTCGATTATATTAAAACAAAATATCTTGACGGTTCAAAAAATATAGCATTTGCAGAACTTAATTTTGAAGACAGAATATTGCACAAACCCCACAAAGCCATAATGCATTTGGCAAAAAAACTTGAAGCCAGATACGATTTTAATTTTATGTCGCTTTGGAAAGCGTATGCTATGATATGGCGCGGGCGGTATGAGCACAGCCCTATAATGTATGCTGCGGATTTGCCATATTTTAGCGAAATAAAAAAGCTTGTTAAATTGGATAAAAACGGTAAGCCAAAAGTTGAAATTGCGCGCGGCTTGCTGGGTGAAAAGATAGCTCAAGAGATAGAAGAGCTGCAAAAGCTCGAAAGCAGCGAAATAGAAAGCAGGTTATACAGATTTTTTGCCAACGATTTAAGAGAATTTATAAAAAACAGCGGTTATAAAGATTGTGTAATAATTTTAAAAGGGTGCGATATACTGCAAGAGAGAAGCGGCTCTACCCCCTGTACGAATGATGCTTGGATTAGAGAGTTAATAACAAGTGTCAGCAAAGATGCTCTGTTTTTAATTACAAGCAGCAGCCAATTAAACTGGAAAAAGTGCAACAGCGCTTGGAAAGATATGGTAAAAAGTTATGAGATGGGACCGTTTGGAGAAAAAGATGCTCTGCGCTATTTAACCTTAAACGGAATAAAAAACGAAGAGTTAAAAAAAGCGGTTGTTGTAAGCAGCGAAAAAATTCCATTTTGGCTCTCTTTGGCAAAAACTGCATATCAAAACAGCAGCAGTTATACCCTGCCGACAACAAAAAATGAAATTATGGAAGCGTTTTTAAAACGGATAGATGAAACAACTTTAAAAATTTTAAAAATTCTTTCGCATGCTAGATTTTTTAGGAAAGATATCTTTAAAATTATCTCTTTTCAGTTTGGTTTAAATATCGATAAAGAGATGATAAAAAGAGTGCTCTATTACGATTTTGTAAAAGAGATTGATGAAGGAAAATACACTCTTGATACGGTAATAAAAAAGTATTTAAGAGAGAGAGAAAACGATTTGGAAGGAATAGAGTACAACGCCTTTATGTTCAGTTATTATGAAAATATTTTGCAATCTTTAGACCAGGAGCTGATTAAAAACACCCCGGAATTGATTGATGAGGTTATAGAAGAGGCATGGCACTATCTGAATATAATCAATCAAGAGCCGCTGGTGCATTTTGAGTGGCTTGATTATTATGTTGAGAGATTCTTTATGTATGCGGCGTGGGAACCGTTTGTTGACAGATATAAACAGATTTTGCCAAATTTAAAAAAGTCAAAAGACAGGGTTTCTTTAGAGAAACTGGTTAGCCTTTATAATAACCTTGCAGGGCTTTATGAATCGCTTGGCGAAGCAAAAAAAGCAAAAGCTTATTATAATAAAGTAATAGAGTTAAACCGCCCGCAGCTCTTGTCTGCCTGATGAAATTTTACTATTAAAAACGGCAAAGAAGAAAAGGTATTATTTTAATGCCAGCAGGGTTTGGTATTCATAAAGGGCGTAATCGTCTGTCATGCCGCTGATGTAATCTATAAGCAGCCTTATACGGTAGTATCTCTCCAGCATCTCAAATTTGCTCCCGCTTTTATCTAAATTTTTTATAGAGTCCTTATAGGCAGATATCTGTTTTTTGGAAACCCTTTTAATAAGACGCATTGAAATAAAACAGCCGATTTTATTTCCGGATAAAATTTTTTCGAAATCGTTATAATTTAACTCTATAAGCGGTTTATATATATTAAAAAGTTCATTTACAATTGTAAACCCCTGTATCTCTCTTTGTTGTACTTCACTATTTTGATAAATATATTCTGCAGATATTCTTTGAAGAATTTTTACCGCTTTATAATATTTTGAGTTTTTATCAAACTCTAAAAGCGGATAGTTAAAAGAGCCGTTAAATATCTCTTTGTGGTTATCTGTGTAAACTTTGGCAACATGTTTGACTAAATCCCCGGCCAGCTGCGCTCTAAAGAGGGCAAAAAAGAGATTTTTCCTGTAAGGTTTCTCCTCTTTTTTAGCTTCGAAATAGTGTTTTTCAAACAGTTCTATAAGATAACTGCTTCTCTCTTTTAGGCACTCTTTTTTTACAGTTTCATAAAGCGAATCAAGGTTAAAAATGTTTTTCTCTATAGCATCTTCCAAATCGGCAGTTAAGTAAGATATATCATCGGCTGCTTCCATAATATATACCATAAAAAAACGGTGATGCTTTTTAACATTTAAGCTCTTTTGAATTTTATCAGCCAGTTTTTTTTCGCTAAAATAAAATCCTGGCTTTTTGTTTATGTAATTTAAATCGCCGCTGTAACTTTCATAAGCTCCGCGCCCATACTTAACAACCGATAAAATTTGAGAATAAGAGAGGTTTAATTTTTGAAGTTTAGTAATTACCCTTACAGTCTGGGCATTTCCGTCAAAATTTTTTAAATCTTTTATTAAAATCTGTTTTAAATTTTCATCTTCCTGGTTTTTAACTTTTAGTTTTTCAAATATCGGCACTGCATCTGTTTCTATCCATCTGTTTATTGTCTGCTCTCCAAAATGCCCAAACGGCGGGTTCCCAATATCGTGCAAAAGGCTTGCCATTTCTGCTACAGAGATAAAAGCATTTTCTAAATTTGTTAATTTAAACCGTTTTTTTTCTTCTTCGGATAAATTTTTTAAAATGGTTTTAGAGATGTAACGGGCAATTTGCGCTACTTCTAATGAGTGGGTAAGGCGGCTTCTGATAGAGGCATTCAACTCTAGTGCAAATACCTGGGTTCTTTTTTGCAATCTTCTAAAAGCTGCAGACGAAATTATCCTGCCCCTGTCGCTTTCAATCGATACATCGATATTTTTTATCTCTTTATATTCGCGGTGTGTTGTTAGTTTTTTGCTGTAATCTATAATCATTTATCAACCCTTTATTTAATTCAATTGGCTGCGGCAGGTTCCATCTGTTTAAGATTTTTAAAAAAATATTCACTCCTTTTGGTTCATTTTTGTTGCCGTGCAGTAAAACTATAGAACCGTTTTTAAGATGCTGGTTTTTGGCAAGCCAGCAGTTTGTGCCAATGACTATTAAACCCAAATTGGAAACCTCCAGCACCTTTTTTTTGCTGCTGACCAGCCCCGGAAATCTAAAAAATAAAGAGGGTACTATACCGTTTTTTAAAAGATAAATTTCTAAATCTAATATATCTTTTGTTAAATTCTCTTTATCAGATAAAACAAAATTGTGCTCTAAATCTCTATGTGAGAAAAAAAGATGTTTTGCAGTATGGTTTCCCCAACTGATTTTTAACAATCCTTCTTTGTCCCACTTTTTTAATTTGTCAAAAGAGTTTTTATGTTTTATTATCCATCTTTTAGTAATAAACAGAGTAACAGGAACCGGTTTTTTAAAATGTTTCATTAAAGCTATATAGAGTCTCTCTTCAAACCCTTTTTTGTTTGATGGGCAAAGGTCGGTTGTAAGAGTATATCCTTTTGCGATAGAAGTAATACCGCTGTTTTGCAGTTTTGGCGGCTGATTTTTTATAAATTTTAAAAGTTTTAAATAGGGGCTGTTTAAAACAGTGTTGCTGCAATGTGTAAAAGTTGCATCGCTGTACCATACAACTCCTGTTTTAAGTTTATGAGTGTCTGCAATTAAAAGAGCATGGCGCTTATTTAAAAGAAAACTTCTAATTGCTAGATACTCATTGCCGTTAAATTTGACACAGCTTTTTATGGGTGTATAATATTTTATACTGTTTGCAAAAACTGGAAATATAAAAAAGAAAAACCATAAAAACCGCATAATTAATCTTTAAATATTTTGTGTTTATTATACTTTAAAAGCTATTTTACTGAGTTTAAAACCGGTGATACTTAAAATTAACTTTGAATTTACAAAAGTGCAAATTGCATTAAAAAGCAACTTGCAAAGCAAATATTAAATCTTTAGAAGAGAGTCCCTCTGATTTTGCTTTGGTATATCCAGCTCCTGTTTCAATTGTTAGGTGTTTATTTAATTTATATCCTATCATTGCATCAACTGAACCAATCATTCCACCGCCGGTTTTTACTCCTCCGCCTCCTCCTGCGCCAAGGAGTGCTTCGCTTCTTATATAGAAATTTTTAAAAATTTGCTTTTTAAATCCAATTCCCATAAGCCCTTCGGTATAACCTCCGCTTTTACCTTTATAAGCCCAAAGAGCTTGACCGGTAATATAAAAGTTTTTACTTATATACCTATCAATTGCTAAGCCAAGTAAATAGAGTTTTCTATTCTTTATAGCATCTTTAAAATCACCTTTTT
>JALVXO010000235.1 GCA_027022775.1 Campylobacteraceae bacterium | reverse complement strand
CGGTTTGGCTGCGGGCGGTTTTATTAAAATTTCATCTTCTAAATCCATTTTGCCAATAACAATACCTGCAACTATTGCAACTAAAAGCCCAAAGCCGATATAAAGCGCTGTAATTTTCCACCCAAAAAGCGCAAAGAGCATCGCTATTGCAATTTCGTTATTCATCGGTGCAGAAATCAGGTAGCTAAAGGTTACCCCAAGCGGGATTCTTGCCTGAATAAAGCCCAAAAAAAGCGGAATAGCCGAACAAGAGCAAAAGGGCGTAATAATCCCAAAAACAGCCGCAGCAATATGTCCCACAATCGGATGCTTACCCTCTAGGTAATCGCGAACTTTCTCTGTTGGGAAATAGCTTCTAATAACTGTTACAATAAAGATAATTACTGTCAAAAGTAAAAATATCTTTACGGTATCGAAAAGAAAAAAATCCAAAGCGCTCCCAAGCGCACTTTTGCTATCAAGCCCAAATTTATCATAAATTAGGCTGTCTACTACTCTTTGCCACCAATCAAACATTACAATCCTTCTTGAAAGCTAAAAGCAATGAGCTTAATGCCTAAAGCTTTAGTGCGGTGAGGCACCGCACACTACTATCACTAATTACTAATCACCAATTAACCCAATAATTTCATCAACGCTTAATAGTTTACCAGTACTTACCACTTTTCCATCAATCACAAGCCCTGGAGTGCTCATTACTCCATATTCCATAATTTTGGTTATATCTTCTACCTTTTTGATTTGTGCAAACTTGCCGCTTTTTGCAACCGCTTGCTTTGCGTTTTCTTCTAATGCTTTACATTTAGCACAACCAGTTCCTAAAATTTCTATTTTCATTTTTTCTCCTTATTTGGGGTCAGGCGTTGAATTTTTACTTTTTCTATTCAAAAAAATGAAAATTCAACGCCTAATAGACCCTTATTCTATTTCACAGCTTCCAGAAAGCCTTTTAAGCTCCGGCAGCTCTATAGGCAGGGTTCTTATCTCTTCAATTGCCTGGAGCCTGAATCTGTCAATCGGGGTGCGGATAGAGTAATATGCCCATCTGCCCTCTTTTCTAACCGTTAAAAAACCGCTCTCTTTGAGTATCTTTATGTGCCGCGAAAGGCGCGATTGCAGCATATCAAAAGAGTTTTGCAAATCACAAATGCAAAGCGGGCCGTGCCTATCTATAAATTTAAGCAGTTTTACCCTTGTTTCATCATACAAAGCGCCGGCAGTTCTTAAAAAATCCTCTAAAGCTTCTAACTCTTCTCTTTTCATAAAGAGAATTATATCAACATATCTTGATATATAGATTAGCTACAGCAGTGTTATTAACAAAAAATTAACATTTTGTTTATATAATTAGATTGCCAAAACAATAAAAGCACCCAAAAATTTGGTGTTTTAGGCAAAGAAGAATTTCCATTACTTCTCCTTGTTGTATAAATCTACTCCTTACAAATACCAATGAAACAATCCTTCCTTTCCCTTGAGCCTTCGGGCTCTTTTTTAGTGATAGTTGATAGTGATTGGTTTAGTGTGCGCTATGGAGTATCGCATTATGTATCTGGAAATAGCCAATAAGCGCTTCAAATCCCATTCGCCAAATGAGTTCTGCAAATAGA
>JALVXO010000234.1 GCA_027022775.1 Campylobacteraceae bacterium | reverse complement strand
CGGCAGTAATGGGCGGTTTTAATGTTGCCTGCCTGCATGAAAACAGGGTTTACAGCAAAAAACACAGGCTGCCAAATTACCTGAAAGCGGTTTTGGTAATCCCAAACAAAACAATTTCGACAAACCGTTCAAGAAATGTTTTGCCAAAAACTTACCATAAAGATGAGGCGGTTTTTTCGCTTTCGCACGCAGCTTATATGACAGCGCTTTTTATGAGCGAATCGTGGGACCAGCTTAAAATAGCTGCGCAGGATAAGCTGCATCAGGAGCGCCGAATGGCTATGATGCCAGAACTCTTTAAAGTGCAGTCGCTCGCTTTGCAAAGCGGCGCTCTTATGAGCACGCTCTCTGGAAGCGGTTCGACATTTTTTAATCTGTGTTACGACAGCGATGCAAAAAAGATAGCAAAAAGGCTGCAAAATGCCTTTGGGGAGTTTAGGGTTTTAATTTGCGATTTGGATAATTATGGTGTAATAAGCAGAGTATAGGAAATTTTGATATAATACGATGATAAAATCCAAACCGATAAGAATGTGCATATCTTGCAGAAAAAGGGAGCCGCAAAAAGAGCTTGTAAGATTACAAAATTGTGACGGAAAAATGGTCACATATCAGGGCAGAGGAAGAAGTTTCTATCTTTGCAGGGAGTGCTTGCATAAAGAGCATGTTGAAAAAAAGATAGCTAAAATTGCAAAAGTGGATTTAAAAAGTGCAGAAGAGTTAATTAAGGAGTTAAGAAGTAATGGTAAAAATTAAAATAGAAGAGGTTGCGCAAGAGGCTGGAACATCAGAAAAAATCGCTTTAGAGAAAGCAAAAGAGCTGGGTTTTAATGTCCGGGCAAAAACCAGCACAATAAATGAAGAGCAAGCAGGCGCACTGTTTGAATATTTGATTTCTGGCAAAATTCCGGCAGGTTATGAAAAAAAAGAAGAGAAAAAGCCAGAAAAAAAAGAGGCTAAAAAAGAGAAAAAAGAGCCTAAAAAAGAGGAAGCAAAAAAAGAGAATAAAAAAGCCAAAGCCCCTGAAGCAAAAGAGGAAAAACCAAAAGAGGAAAAGGCTAAAAAAGAACCGAAAAAAGAGCCGAAAAAGAGAAAAGGAATAATAGCCATTCCTAAAGAAGAGCCAAAACCGGAGCTTAAAAAAGAGGAAAAACATGAGGCAAAAGAGCCGAAAAAAGAGCCTTTAAAAAGAAGAGGCATAACTATTGTCAAAAAGAAAAACCCTAAAAAAGAGGAGGTTAAAGAGGAGAGCAAAGTACCTGCTCCAAAACCTGCCCCTAAAAAGAAAAAGAAAAAAGCCCCTGCAGCTGCTAAAGAGAGCGGTAAGAAAATAGATGCTTTCGAGAGAGATCTTGGCGATACAACCGAAATATTTGAAGAGCAAGAGGTACTGCTGCTTGACTTTTCGGATAAAATAATTTTTGAAGAGCAGCAAAAACAGGAGCAGAAAAGAAAAGAGGATGCTAGAAAAAGAGCGGTAATGGGAGGTTCTCAAAAACACACAGTAAACAGAACCCCTCCAAGAAGCGGCGGCAAAAAGAAGAAAAAGAGAGATTACAAAAAAGAAGCCGCACCTAAAAAGGTAGAAGTAGTGAAAATTCCTGAAGATGTCCGAGTTTATGAATTTGCAGAAAAGGTAGGCAGAAGCGTTGGAGAAGTTGTAAAAGTGCTCTTTGAGCTTGGAACAATGGTTACAAAAAATGACTTTTTAGATAAAGACTCTATTGAAATTTTAGCAGAAGAGTTTGATGTTAAAGTAGAAACAATAAATCCGCTTGATGAGCTGGATTATGTTGCAAAATATGATGAAATTCCAAATGAGAATGAAGAGGAAAGACCGCCTGTTATTACAATAATGGGTCATGTTGACCACGGTAAAACTTCGCTTTTGGATAAGATACGCTCAACCAAAGTGGCTGCCAAAGAGGCGGGCGGAATTACCCAGCATGTTGGGGCGTATCAGGTAGAGAAAAACGGCAAAAAAATTACATTTATCGATACACCGGGGCACTCTGCATTTACCGAAATGCGTTCGCGCGGAGCGCAGGCAACAGATATTGCAATTATTGTAGTTGCAGCAGATGACGGCGTAATGCCGCAGACAAAAGAGTCTATTTCGCATGCAAAAGCTGCGGATGTGCCGATAATTGTAGCAGTTAATAAAATAGACAAGCCTACAGCAAATATAGACAATGTCAAATCTCAAATGGCAGAAATAGGAATTTTGCCGGTTGACTGGGGCGGAGAGTATGAGTTTATTCCGGTTTCTGCGCACACAGGCGAAGGGATTGATGATTTGCTAGAGACTATTTTGCTGCAAGCCGAAATTATGGAGCTAAAAGCAGACCCAAATAGAAAAGCAAAAGCGATTGTAATAGAGAGTTCTGTAGAGAAAGGGCTTGGGGCTGTTGCCAATATTATTGTTAAAAACGGAAGTTTAAGCGTTGGGGATAATGTAATTGTAGGGACAACTTACGGGCGCGTTAGAACAATGATTTTAGATGACGGCACCAGAGCTAAAAAGATAGGGCCTAGCACCCCAGCAGCGTTAGTGGGGCTTCATGAAGTGCCGCAGGCTGGAGATATTCTTGTTGCGCTGGATAATGAAAAAGAGGCACGAGAAATTGCAACAAAACGAAAAGAGCTTGCGCGCGTTAAAGAGCTTTCTAAATCTACAAAGGTTTCTCTGGATGAGTTGAGCGAACTTATAGCTGAAGGTAAAATTAAAAAGCTTCCGCTGCTTGTAAAAGCGGATGTTCAGGGCTCTTTGGAAGCAATTAAAAAGGCGCTTGGCGAACTTAAAAACGAAGAGGTTGAAGTTCAAATTATCCACAGCGGCGTAGGCGGAATTACAGAAAGCGATGTTTTGCTTGCAGATGCGAGCGAAAACGCATTTATTGTAGGGTTTAATGTGCGGCCGACAGGAGCGGTTAAAAACAAAGCCAAAGAGCTTGGAGTAGAGATAAAAACCTACAGCATTATTTATGACCTTTTAGATGATGTTAAAGCGCTCTTAAGCGGATTGATGAGTCCGGTAATTAAAGAAGAGGTAATAGGTCAGGCAGAGGTGCGCCAGACATTCAATGTTGCAAAAGTTGGAACAATTGCCGGATGTATGGTAATAGACGGCAAAGTAGAAAGAGATGCGGGCGCTAGATTAATCAGAAACGGAGTTGTGGTTTATACAACAAAAATCAGCTCTCTTAAACGCTTTAACGATGATGTTAAAGAGGTTAAAAAAGGTTACGATTGCGGATTGATGCTTGAAAACTTTAACGATATTAAAGAGGGCGATATTATCGAAATATTTAAAGAGGTAGAGGAGCAGGCAAGCTTATGAATCAAGCTGAAATTAAACGAAAAAGAACCGAATCGGTTTTAAAAGAGGTGCTGCCCGAAGCTTTTGCAATGCTGGATGATGAAGATTTAAACACTCTTGTTGTAACCGAGGTTATTTGTTCCAGAGGGCGCTATGATGCAAAGGTTTACCTTGATAAAAGCGGCATAGAAGAGAAAAAGCAGGATGAAATTATAAAAAAGCTGGCAAAAGTTAACAGCTTTTTAAAAAATTATGTAAAAGAGTATCAAGGGTGGTATAGAAGCCCCAATTTTAAATTTGAATTTGACGATTATATGGAAAAAATTGCTAGAATAGATGAACTCTTTAAACAGATAGAGGCAAAAAATGGCGATAATTGATGATATAGAAAAGATAGTAAACTCTTACGGCGCCTTTTTGTATGATATAGAGACAGTAAATGAAAATGATGAAACAATTTACAGAATTTATATTACAAAAGAGGGCGGTGTAGATTTGGATTTGTGCGTGGATATATCAAGAGATATCTCTCCGCTGCTTGATATTGAACCCCCAGTTAGCGGCGAATACCGCTTTGAGGTAAGCTCTCCTGGAATTGAGCGCAAACTTACCAAACCGAAACATTTTAAACACTCTCTTGGCGAAAAAATCAAAGTAAAAATTTTAGGCGAAGGCAAAATAAAAGGCACTCTGAAAAATGCAGATGATGAAGGCATAACAGTCGAAACCAAAGAGGGCGAAAAAAATTACAAATACTCTCAGCTAGGAACCGTAAAAACCTATTTTGAGTGGTAATTTTACAGCAGCTTCAGCCAATACAGGCTGCAGAGTTTCAAACAAAGCAGCATAAACACTCTAAAACTTTACAAATTAAAAACAGTGCCATTAATTAATCATCAACAGGTTTAAAATGTTTTTACATATAGATATAGACAGCTTTTTTATATCGGCAGAAAGAACAGTCAATTCTAAATTGTTAAACCGCCCTGCAGCAGTAGGGAGCAGAAGCAATTTGGAAATTTTTAGCCGCAACAGACAAAATATTAAACTTTTAAATATAAACAGCGGAGCTTTTGTTACACCTGTATTTCATTCCGATTTTGAGCGTACTTTTAAAAACTATTTTGTAGATAATGTAAATGGCAGGGAAAAAATAAGAGGAATTATTACTACTGCAAGTTATGAAGCCAGAAACTGCGGGGTTAAAACCGGTATGGCTATTGCAAAAGCTTTAAGTTTATGCCCAAAAATGGTTGTGGTTCCGGCAAATTATACCCTTTACCATAAACTTTCAAAAGCGATTTTTTTATTTTTAAAAAAACAAATTCCAAAAGTTGAGCAGTACAGTATAGATGAATTTTTTGGACTTTTAGACGGCTGGATAGATGATGAGAAAACTGAACTTTTTGCTAAAGATTTACAAAGCCGGATTTATAAAAAATTTAAAATTCCTGTCTCAATCGGGGTGGCAAAGGCAAAATACATTGCAAAGCTTGCAACATCAAAAGCTAAACCCTTTGGAGTCTATTATGTAAAAAACCATAAAGAGTTTATTCAAAATATTCCCATAGAAGAGTTTGCAGGAATTGGCAAAGGTTTTAGCAAAAAACTTCATAAATACGGTATTAAAACTTTAGGAGATATTTGCTGCAATAAAGAGCTGCTTTACCGTTGGAAACTGCCGGGAATTGAACTTTATAACAGGGTGTGTCTGGAAAACAGCGGCAGCATTAGAGAGAAAGAGCCGAAAAAATCAATAGGTTTAAGCAGAACATTTGATGCAGTTTATGATTATGAAGAGATAAAAAGAAGGGTTGTAATAATGGCGCGCCATATCGCTTATATGTGCCATAAAGCAAAAGTTAACCCGCAGCGTTTTGAATTAAAAATCAATTATGATGACGGCTCTAAAGTTAAAGCCGGCAAAAGAAGCGACAGAGTATTTAATGAACATCTTTTAAAAGAGTCTTTAACTAAACTTTTAAAAGAGATTTGGCGCAAAAACAGGGGAGCAATAAAGTTAAGAGTTTCTGTTTCAAATTTTGCCAATTCCAAGAAAACAGTTTCTTTACTAGATATAAATGAAGATATTAAACAGAAAAAACTGGATGATGCTGTATATAAGCTTCGGAATGAGTTTGGCCTGGATATCTTAAAAAATGGAAATGAGATATAAAACCGGTTGCAAAAAGCTAAAAATTTTGTTATAATGTGCGCGCGGGTATAGCAGATGGTTGCCTGCCCATACTTGATGTTATTTGCTTGCAGGTTTAAAAAATTAAATGTTGAAATTTCAAACAGCCAAGATTGCTTTTTTTTAACCGGGATAACATCAAGTATGGGCAGGAGGAAAGTCCGGGCTGCAGCAAGGCAGGGTTCCGCCTAACGGGCGGCCGCAGCAATGCGAGGGCAAGTGCAACAGAGAGCAGACCGCCAGAAATTGGGGTCAGACCCGCAAAAGTTTCATTGTAATGCAACAAAACTTTTGAGGTCACACCCCATTTTCTTGGTAAGGGTGAAAGGGTGGTGTAAGAGACCACCGGTGCCTGTGGCGACACGGGCAGCCAGGTAAACCCAACCCGCAGCAAGAAGCACCAGGTAACCGCCTTGCAATTTGTGTGCTTCGCTTGAGCCGGTCAGCAATGGCCGGCCTAGATAAATAACTGTCTAATACAGAACCCGGCTTACAGCTATACCCGCAGTATAATATTCTTTTTAGCTTTTTTTGGGTATATTACCAATAAAAAATTGAGCTATGAGATATTATAAGAAAATATTATTGATAATATCTGTTGTAACAAGTTTATCTGCTAAAATCCATTACGCAAAACTTGAACCGATTGAGACTATTACTGTTAAGTCTGAAGTTTCAGGCAGGGTTACTGTTGCCAAAGAATCTTTAGAAGGCAAGATGGCCAACGGTTTAATTATAAAAATAGATGATGCTCTTGATAAAATAAGGCTGAAAAAAACAGAAGAGTCTCTAATGTTTATAAAGAAGATGATTGAGTTAAATCAAAATATGTTAAAAACTTTAAAAGAAAATTTAAAAAAGAAAAAAAGGCTTTATGAAAAAATAGCCAATGTTGTAAGCACTTCAGAAAATAGTAAAATAACAATTTTTGCCGCTTATGTTTCTGCAAAAAACCAGCTTTTTTTAACACAGGAGAAGATTTTAAATTTAAAAAACCAAAAAACAGAACTTGAGCAAAAAATTGCAGCATTAACCGATACAATATCAAAAAAATCGATATTTGCCAAAAACAGATATCTTTATAAACTTTTTGTAAGAAAAGGCGAACTTGTTACAGCAGGTATGAATTTAGCAACCCTAAGCGATATCAGCATGGCAAAGCTGACAATTTTTTTAAGCGATGAAGAGTTAAAAAATTTAAAAAATAAAAAAATATATATAAATGGGAAAAAAACAGATTTAAAATTCAATAAAATTTGGAAAATTGCAGACAGCAAATATATTTCTTCTTACAGAGCTGAAATAGTGTTAAAGCCATTTGCCAAATTTTCAACATTAATAAAGGTAGAAATTAAATGATACAAACTGCATGCCCTTTAGACTGCTTTGATGCCTGTTCGATAGTGTGCGATCCCAGCCGCCCTAAAAAACTTGTAGCTGGCAACGCTAATCCTTATACCAATGGAGTGCTTTGCGCACATTTAAATAAACATATTCACGAAACTAAAAGAGTTGAAAAACCGGTAGTAAACGGAAAAGAAGTTTCTATGGAAGAGGCTCTTGATGCTGTGGCAAAAGCTTTGCAAAAAGAGTGGCTTTTGTGGCGGGGTTCTGGAAATCTGGGTATAATGCAACTGGTAACAAACCTGCTGGCTTCTAAAACAGCCGGCGTTTTGACCCATGGCACTTTGTGCGACGGTGCAGGGAATGCAGGAATAGAAGCGGGCAGGGGGGTTAACAGACTGCTTCCGATAGAGCAGATAGCAAAAAGCGAAGTTGTAGTTGTATGGGGACGCAATGTAACAGTAACAAATGCCCATTTAATGCCTTATATTCAAGATAAAGAAATCATTGTAATAGATCCTGTAAAAACAAAAATTGCAAAAATGGCCAATTTGCATCTGCAGGTAAAACCAAGAAGCGATTTCTATTTAGCAACAATACTTGCCCGTTTTATTATTATGGAAAATGCTGAAGACAGGGAGTGGCTTGAAGAGTTTGCAAGTGAATATGAAGAGTATTATGAATTTACCAGAACATTTAGAATAAAAGCTATTTTGGAGCATATAGGTTTAAGTTTAAGCGATATAGGCGATTTTCTTTTAATGCTGCAGAATAAAAGAGTTGTTTTTCTTGTGGGTGCAGGTGTTCAAAGATATGAAATAGGAGACTCTACACTGCGCGCAATAGATGCTTTGGCAGCGCTGATGGGGCTTTTTGGAAAAGAGGGGTGCGGTGTTAGTTACCTTTCTAATTCAAAACTTGGATTTAATAACCCTTTTGAGGTAAAAACCAAAACAGAACCTATTGCTACCACCCCGTTTTCGAAATATAAAACTGTAATAGTTCAGGGTGGAAATCCGGCAGAGTCTATGCCCTGCAGCAGCAGGGTTATAAACGAATTAAAACAGGTAGAAAATCTGATCTATTTCGGGCTCTATGAAAATGAAACAAGTAAACTGGCAAATATTATAATACCGGCTAAAAACTTTTTAGAAAAAGATGATGTAAGACTCTCTTATGGTCATCAATATGTTCAAAAGATGAATAAAGTTTACGATAGTGATATAGGAATAAGCGAGTACGATTTTACTCAAGAGATACTGAAGCGGTTAAATTTAGAACCGATAGAGAGCGAAAATTATTATATTGATTTTTGGTTAAACCAGACTATTAAAACCGAAAACAGATATATAAGCCCTAATTTTAATGAAATTCCATACAAAGAGGGGTTTGGCGAAAAAGGCGGCGAAGAGTTTGAGTTTATTGACGATTTTTATGATGATTTTGAAGATATAAAAGCATTAAGAAGATTTAGAAAAAACAGAATAACTCAATCAGAAGAGTTTTGGCTGCTCACTCCAAAAAGCAATAAAACTTTAAATTTTCAATTTGAAAGACCTAAACCGGCAGTTTATATACCTCCAAATCTGAATATAGAAAGCGGCAGCAGGGTTTTGGTAAAATCGATATGGGGAAGCTTGGAATTGACTGCAGAAGTTACAGATAAATTAAGAAATGATACGGTTTTAATATATTGCGGCGTAAAAGGGGTAAATAACTTAACTCCGCCGGTCTCAAGCCAAGAAGGCGACATGGCATGTTATGGAGATGTAAAAGTTACAATAGAAAAACTGGATTAGGTTTATAGAAAATATGGTTTATTTGTGCTAATTTTTGTAATAGATTTTTTTAAAAAATTCAATAAAAATGTTTTTATGCCATAAAAAAACTATTTTTTACTAAAAAAAAGATATCATTATATCTATAATACTTTATTTAAAGGGTCTGAAATGTTAAAAAAAGTAGCATTAATTTCAATGGTAGCTGCTTCTGCACTGTTTGCCAATCTGCCTGAACTTTCCGGCAAAATTAAAACAATCGATTCCAGGGGGATTTCTGAAGATAAAGTCCAGGCAATTACCGGTATTCATGAGGGGGATGAGTACTCTATAGGTGCGCTTCAGGCAGCTGCGCACAACTTACAGGAAGCTCTTAAACAGTCCGGTTATGTTGATGCAAAAGTAACTGTAGATGCAAAACCGGAAGATGACGGTGTAAAAGTTAAGTTCAATGTAGATAAAGGCGATCCAATAAAAGTAAAAAAAGTTACATTTATTGGAAATAAAGCTATCCCTGATTCTGTTTTGGAAGATGCTATTGTGAATAAACCGGGAGGGTTTTTCTCGTGGCTGACCGGAGGCGGCGAAGCAATCCCTTCTGCATTGGAGTATGATCAGGCAAAAGTAAGAGATGAATATTTAAAAAGAGGTTATCTTGATGTTCAGGTTGACAAACCTTTAATGAAAACCGATTTTTCTGCAAAAAGTGCTGAGGTGACTTTTACAATTAGGCACGAAGGAGAGCCTTATAAGGTTTCCAGTGTAAATGTTGAACCAATTCCCGGCTTTGATATGAAAAAAATCCAAGAGGATTTTGAATTAAAAAAAGGCAAAGTGTTTAATGTTCAAAAATTGCGTAATGACTTAAACCACTTAATCGAATTGGCAGGAAATAAAGGTTATGCTTTTGCACAAGCCCAGCCTAGATTTCAAAAGCATGATGATACCCATACTATCGATGTGACTTATACGGTTAATTTAGGGCAAAAAATCAGAATTAACGATGTTAAAATTTCAGGCAATACAAAAACAAAAGACCATGTTGTAAGAAGATACATTTATCTTGCGCCAGGCGATACATTTAATCTTCAAGATTTAAAAGACAGTAAAAATGAGCTTCAAAGAACAGGATTTTTTGACAGCGTTGAAATAGTGCCAAAAAGAGTTGGAGGGGATGCGGTAGATTTGGATGTTAATGTTAGGGAAGCTCATACCGGCAGCATTATGGCAGGTTTAAGTTATGGAAGTTATGACGGATTTGGTATAAATGCTTCAATTTCTGATAAAAATTTAATGGGAACAGGAATAGGGTATAGTCTTTCACTAGAGAGAACAAAAAAATCTTACAACTATGCTATATCTTTAACTGACCCTAGAGTTTTTGATTCATTATACAGTTTGTCTTTTGGCGTATTTAAACAGAAATATGAGTTTATTGATTATACTAAAAAAGAAACAGGCGGTTATATAAGCATCGGAAGAAAATTAACAAGATATATAACCGCATCTGTCGGATATATCTATTCTAGTGTAAAATACAGTGATTATGATAAATGGAATATAGATTATGAATCTTATAAAAAATCTGCTTTGACAGCCTCTATAACCTTTGATAATACAGATGACTACTATGTTCCAAGAAAAGGTTTTTATGCCAATTTATATTTGGAATATGCAGGTTTAGGCAAAGGTGCTAAAGATCACTATGCAGAGTACTTAAAAACAGAATTTAAATTTGCTGCATATTACAGCTTAAAAGATCAGTTAGATTACGATTTGATTTTAAGATATAAATTAAGAGGCGGCTATATATCTGATAAAGGTTTGACACCTAGGGCAGAGAGACTTTTCCTCGGCGGTGCAGCCTGGGGCGTAAGAGGATATTCTCCGGCTTCTATCTCTCCGTATAACAGTAATGGCGACAGAGTTGGAGGGTTTAAAAGTTTAGTTAATACAGTAGAAGCAAGCATTCCTTTAAATTGGACAAAAAATATGAGACTGACTGCATTTGTAGATTATGGTATGATTGGGACTGACTCTTTAAGCGAGATTAAAAGAGCATCTGTAGGTGCACAAATTGAGTGGCGTTCTCCGTTTGGACCAATCAACCTGATTTTTGCAAAACCTATTAACAAACACAAAGGTGACAGAACGGCTACATTTGAGCTTTCTATCCAAAGCCACTATTAAAATAAAAGCGTATTTTTACGCTTTTAACTCAATTTTAAAATCTTCTGGAAGTTTTAAGTTTTTAATATCATCAAAAAATATAGGTAAAGAGCATTTTTTTGATTTTACTATTAAGGTTTTATTTTTAAATTCAAAATCTACAACATTATCAGATTTGTAACTGTATATAACATCAATGAGAGTATAAATAAAACCGAGCCATTTTAAAACTTTTTTGGAAGGCAAAAGCTGTTCATGCTCTTTTTGCAAAGGTTTATAAACCAGTTTGTCACCTTTGGAGCGCATAATTGTAGCGATTAAAAGCATATCTTTATGCGTATATTGCCAATTTAATTCGGCGCTTGCTATATAATATGCATGTTTATGTTCATTATAAATTGTTAATGTTTTGCCGACATTTGAAATTTTAATAGCATCTATCAGCTGCTTTTGATAATCCTCTTTTCCAATAAACTCTTTTAATATATTGTAAAGTTTTTTTGCTGCTTTAATCTTTTCTTTGTAGGAAATATCCAGCATATCCAATCTGTCTGTAATGCTGACAATACTTGGGTTTAACTCTTTTGGAAAGTTTCCGCCGCTGCCTCTTAACATATCATGCAAAAAAATCCCTTCCCTTATTCCCACACCGCTGGTAATTACTTTGCTGCTTTTTAACTGCTCTAATAACAATTTAAAGATTAAAACCCCCTCTTTAATTGTGTCAAACCGGCTCTCTTTAATAAAAAGCTTTTTTAAATCTTTGTCATTTTTTGCATTTAAAATTGAATAGATAAAAGGGAGTTCCTTATTAAAATCATATTCAAAAGCGTGTATTTTTTTGAAACTGTAGCGGCTGTTTTCCATTATAGATTTTGTTAAAGTTCTTAATACTCCGCCTATTGCAACAATCTGTTTTCCTTTAAAATGGCTGGGGATTTTTTTTAATTCATTTTTTATATACTCTGAAGCAGATGAAATATCAAGCTTTTTATCAAAAAAGAGCTCTTTTATTTTAATTGTGCCGAGGTTTAAAGATAGTGTCTCTTCTATTTTGCCGTTTTTGATAAGCGCCATATCGGTAGAGCCGCCGCCTATATCCACAGTTAAAGTTTCACTGTCTATAGGTAAAAGGTTTTTTGCCGCAACAGCGCCAAAATAGGCCTCTTTATTGCCATCGATAACTTTTATTTTTATTCCTGTTTCTTCTTTGACTTTTTTTATAAAATGGTATCTGTTTGGCGCATTTCTTACAGCTGCTGTGGCTACGGCCAATACTTTTTTTGCTTTGTAATCTTTAATAATTGTTTTAAAAACTTTTAAAGCATTTATGGTTCTTTCAATCGCTTTTTCTTGGAGATATCCGTTATTTATGAAGCTTCCTTCAGAAACTCTGACTGTAGCTTTTTTTTGAGCTATTAAATGAAAACCGTATCTGCTTGTTCTTTGAAAAATTACAACTCTGCTCGAATTTGAGCCGATATCTATAATTGCAACTCTTTTGGGCATTAAATTATGCCCTCTTTCTCTAACTGTTTAAGTTTATACTGCAACTCTTCAGCACTTTCAATATTATCCGGATCAGTAGTAATGCAATCTACCGGACATACTGAAATACATTGAGGCTCATCAAAAAAACCGACACATTCTGTGCACCTGTCGCTATCTATTATATAAATTGGATCATTCTCTTCAATAGAGCCTGTTGGACACTCTTCTCTGCAAGCGTCACAAGCTATACACTCATCATTTATTTTTAAAGCCATTTTTAACCTTTAAATTAAATTTTACACTGTTTTATAACTTATTTAATCTTAAACTGACTTTAAAAAAATAGTTTTATTGATAAGTTAAACAGAAGTAATATACAACTTTACACAGATAGTATAATTGTAGCAATAGTCCCATTTGATGAAGGTTTTGATTTTAATATAAGTTTTGCTCCTAAAGAATCGGCAGAAGTTTTTGCTAAAAACAGCCCTAACCCTGTACCTTTTGAATTTTTGCTTCTTTTAAAAGGTGCAAAAAGGTCAAAATCTTTAGGCAGTCCCGGACCGTTATCTTTTACTCTTATAACTAAATTGTTTTTGCATAAAAAAACCGACACCTTAACACTGCTGTTTTGGGGTGTAAACTTAATTGCATTTTGAAGCAGGTTTTGGAATATATGCCTAAAAAGCATTGGCTGAAGTTTCAATATTAAAGATGCAGGCTTTATCTCTCGTATTATAAATTTGTTCTCTTTAATTGAGACTATTTCAAACTCATCTATAATTGTATTAATTAAATTAATTATATCAACATCTTCCGGTTCGTCAAACTGTGCCCCTTCTGCTCTTCCAAAAGCCAATATGGATTCGACTATACTGTTTAAATTATTGATAGATTTAATATTTTGCTCTATAGCTTCTGTAAGCTCTTTTACACTCTTATTCTTTTTTAACAATGTTACTTGAGATTTTGTTTTCATAACAGCCAGTGGGGTTTTTAATTCATGTGCTGCGCCGATAAAGAGCTCTTTTTTATAGTAGATAAAATTTTCAATTTTTGTGATTAACTGGTTGATAGATTTTCCTAAAGGTTTAAATTCTTGTGGAAGGGTATCTAAATTTATCTTTTTGAGGCTTCTTTCATTCATTTTAGAGAGTTTATTAACCAGAATTGTTAAAGGTTTTATTAACATTTTAGAGAGGAAAAAAGCATAAATAATAATCACTATCAGCGAAATTATATTTGTAAAAATTACAGTTTTGTAAACCATTTTTTCCATTTTTATTTCGCCGGTTATATCTTTGGTTAAAACCAGGTATGTCTGGTTTTTAAACTCGTAAGGGAAAAAACCCTGAATAAAATATCTTTTCTCTTTTTTAATGGTTCTAAAAAAATTTGGCTGGTAATGGATATACGGGGCGTATTCAATTTTAGCATCAATTCCCAGAGTGCTTTTTAAAAGTTCTCTGTTTTTTTCAATCGCTTTTGGCAAATCTCCCTCTTTTTGCAAAAAATAAGCCTGTTTAATGAGGGTATCTACAAGCTGCCGGTTTGATGCATATCTTATATAAACATAAAACGAAAAAGAGGTGATTAAAACAAGTGTCGCCATAGCGACAACAAGTTTTAACAGAAAGTTAATTCTTATGCTTCGCCCGTAAAGCAAAAGCGGTATCCTCTGCGGCGGACAGTTTCAACTGTGGTGATATTTAGCGGCTTGTCAAGTTTTTGGCGGATTTGGTTAATAGCAACCTCTATAACATTTGGCGTAACGAGTTCAGGCTCTTCCCATATAGCATCTAAAAGCTGTTCTTTAGATACAATCTGGTTGTTGCGCATAGCCAGGTGGGTTAAAACCTCAAAAGGCTTTCCTTTTAGTTCGACACTTTCGCCTTTATAAATGATTTTTTCCTCTTCAGGATTGATTATCAGGTCGCCGATTTCAATAATATTGCTTCCGCCAAAGCGCAATTTTGCTTCGATTCTCATAAGAAGCACTTCAAAATCGAACGGTTTTTTAATATAATCATCCGCTCCGATTTTCAAAGCGGCGATTTCACTCTCTTTATCATCCCTCGCAGAGAGGACAATTACTGCAGTTTTTCTGCTTTTCTGCTTAATTTCAGGAATAATGTCAATGCCGTTTCCGTCAGGCAGCATCCAATCCAGCAGCACCAAATCGTAATTTCTTATGCCTATCATATATCTGGCATCGCTTAAATTTTCTGCAATGTCGCTTTGGTATCCAAACTCTTTTAAGCCGTCGCTGATTGTCTGATTTAGTGTAACTTCATCTTCTATAATCAAGATCCTCATGTTGTGTCCCATCAATATTAAAAATTTCTTAAATTATAGCATAAATTAGTCTATTTGTGCACATTTCTGCATATTTTTAAAAAAAAATCTTTATTAAAGTGAATTTTTTTGTCAACGTAAACTATTTTCAGTTAAAATATATAATGAAATATTAAATAGGGTATTTGCATGAAAAAAATAGTTTTTATTATATTTATGGCGATATCATTGTTAAATGGCGGCAAATTAATAAAAATAAATCTTTCAAATCAAAAAATTTATGCAATAGAAAATGGCGAAATAAAATTTAGCGGAAGCATATCTTCGGGAAAAGCAGGGCATAGAACCCCAAATGGAACATTTAGAGTATTAGAAAAAGAGCGTTATCATGTTTCCGATAAGTATCCAGAACCTAATGGCGGAGCAAAAATGCCTTATATGCTTCGCTTAACAAATAAAGGGATAGCAATACACAAAGGTCCTTTGCCTGGTTATCCTGCATCGCATGGGTGTATCAGGGTGTCAAAATCAACTGCTATAAAGCTTTGGAGATGGGCTAAAGTAGGTACAAAAGTTGTTATTTACGGAGACGCTTCAGATTTTAAATATGTAAAAAAGAGAAAAAAGAGAAAGAAAACCAAATATGCAGCAAATATAAAAAAGAGAATAAAATCAAAAAGAAGATATTCAAAAAGAAAATATTATGCAAAAAGAAGAGTTTACCGAAAGCCAAAACCTGAGCGCACTAAAGATGGCTATATAGTTGTGGAAGTTTACGACAGCTGGTAACTATTTTCCCATTTGCCGCTTAATGAAACAGTGCAATCTTTTAATATATCAGGTTTGCTTATTTTAAGATACAGGCTTTTTACCGGTTTAAATTTATTAAAAATCTGCTCTTTTGTATCAAGCAGAGCATCTTCTAAAAGTTTAAATTTTTTATTTTTTAAATTGGTTTTAATTAAATTGCAAACTTCTGCATAATCTAAATAACTGTTTTCCGTATAACTATAATCAATAATAGCATTTACGGTTACTCTCTGCTCATTAATGCGTTCAAAATCAAGCACTCCTATAATGCATTTAAAGGTTAAATTTTCTATCTCTATTCTCAAACCACTGCACCTTCTTCTTTTTTGAAAAGCCTAATAATATTTGGAATGTGTTTATAAAAGATTATAAATGCAATCAGATAAAGCGGTGCAAAGGTGTGGAGACCCGGCAATCCTTGCGGATATAAAAATTTGCTGGCAGCAATTACCGAAATAAGCGCAATAAGAGAAGCTACAGATGAAATTTTAAGCCCTTTTGCCGCAGCAAACCATACAGCAAAAGCAATAAGTGTAGGAATAGGAATTAAACTTAAGAGCACTCCAAAACCTGTTGCAACCCCTTTGCCCCCTTCAAAGCCCAAAAACGGGGTGTAACAGTGGCCAATTACTGCCAAAACGCCGATAGAGTAGAGTGTATCTGCACTTGCTCCCATAAATTTTGCAGCCAAAATTACAACAGCCCCTTTTAGCGCATCTAAAAGCAGAGTTACAGCTCCCAGTTTTTTGGCAAGTTTTGGGTCTTTCTCTTTTAAAACCCTTAAAACATTTGTTGCGCCGATATTTCCGCTGCCGTGCTCTTTTATATTCACTTTGCCGATATATTTAGCCAGAATGTAACCAAACGGAATACCCCCGATTAAATAAGCCGCAATATAGAAAATCCCGTTAAAACTTGTAGCAAAGTCTTTAATTCCGGCAATAATTTCAAGAATTAGCATTAATCTCTCCTAATGAAGTTACGAAATTTTACTATACTATTGCTTTTCTTACGCTTTTTTGGACTTTATGTCTCTTTTGTCCCACACCCGCAACCACACAAAAAAGCTCTTAGCTCTAAGCTTTTCAAAGTATAATGGTATTAAATTTTTTTGGAGAAAAATATGGATTACAGAGCTGAAATTATTAGATTAAAAGAGAAGCTTCCTGTTACTGTTGTAGGGCACTTTTACCAAAGAGACGAAGTGTTTGAACTGGCTGACATAACGGGTGACAGCCTAGAGCTTGCCAGAAAGTGCCAGGCTGATGATAATCCTTGGGTTGTATTTTGCGGCGTAGGTTTTATGGGGCAGAGTGTTAAAATAATTGCGCCCGAAAAACGGGTTTTAATGCCAAAAATTGCTTGCTGTGCTATGGCAAGAATGATAGATGCAAGCTATTTTGACGAAAGTGTCGAATATATGGTAAAACACGGCATTAAAAAAGAGGATATTCTGCCAATTACCTACATTAATTCCGATGCTGCGGTAAAAGCGAAAGTGGGCGAAATGGGCGGGCTTGTCTGCACAAGCTCAAACGCTTATAAAATTATCGAAAAGGGGCTTGAGAGCGGGAAAAAAATCCTTTTTGTGCCCGATAGATGCCTTGGGCAAAACTTTGCCAATGCAATGGGCTTAAAAAGCTGTGTAATAGGCGAAGGGGAGTGCGACCCTAAAGAAGCAGATATTATTTGCTTTAACGGTTTCTGTTCGGTGCACCAGCTCTTTACAGTTGATGATATTAAATTTTACCGCCAAAAATATCCTGATATTTTGGTAGCAGTTCACCCTGAATGCGACCCAAGCGTAGTTAAAGAGGCAGACTTTGTAGGCTCAACTTCGCAGCTTATAAAATATGTAAACAGCCTGGATGAAAACCAAAAAGTGGTAGTAGGGACAGAATATAACCTGGTTAACAGAATGCGCGAAAAAAACACTTATGTGCTCTCTGCCACAAAGCCGGAGTGTCCTACAATGAATGAGACTACGCTTGAAGATTTGTATAAAGTTTTAAAATCGATAGAGGATAATCAGCCGATAAATGAGATTTTTGTAGAGCCAAATGTTGCAAAATATGCTAAATTGGCGCTGGATAGAATGCTTGAGATTAAGTAGTGATAGTTGTTAGTGATAGTGGATAGTGATAGATATTGATTTGGGAGTGTAGATGTATTTAAATGAGCAAGAGTTTATTAAGCGGGCTTTAAAAGAGGATATTGGCAGGGGAGATTTGTTTGTTCGTGTTACTGAGCCAAAAGAGGTTAGCGGGTATGTGCTTGCAAAAAGCGACGGAGTCTTTGCGGGCGAGGTTTATCTGCGCGCTATGGAAGAGATGTTTGATGTAGAGTTTACTTACAGTGTAAAAGATGGCGACAGTTTTAAAGCGGGCGATAAACTGGTGCTTATTAAAGGCAATTCCAAAAGCCTTTTAAGTCTTGAGCGCACAATTTTAAACATACTGCACCATGCAAGTTCAATTGCCACTTTAACAAACCGTTTTATGCAAAAGATAAGCAAATACGGCGTTAAACTGTTAGATACCAGAAAAACCCGCCCGCTGCTTCGCGAATTTGAAAAATATGCAGTCCGCTGCGGAGGCGGGGTAAACCACAGAATGGGGCTTGATGACTGCCTTATGCTTAAAGATACCCACCTTAAAACAATAGATAATTTAGAACAGTTTATGCAAGAAGTACGCGCTAAAATCCCATTTACCTCTAAAGTAGAGATAGAGTGTGAAGATTTTGAAACTGTCCAAAAAGCAATGAAAGCTGGTGCAGATATAGTAATGTGCGATAATATGGATATAGAAACAATTAAAAAAGTTGTAGAGTATAGAGATGCCAATTACCCGCACATTCTGCTTGAAGCCAGCGGAAATGTCCGCCTTGAAAATATAGAAGATATAGCCCAAACAGGAGTAGATGCTATAAGCACCGGCAGCACAATCCACCAAGCGTGCTGGATTGATTTGTCGATGAAGTTAAAATAGTAAGAGATTTTTTCTCTTGTATTATCTAATTTTAATACTATATAGATATACTTTCACTCTGTTTGAATTAGCTGCATTATTGCTTTCTGAATTTCTGCATCTCTTTGCTGTTGGAGAGTTTTTGTATCTAATAGCAGACAAATTTACAATAAAGATTTAGTATGAAATTTGAAAATTTTAATTTTAAAAATGAGTTGGCAGATGCCGTTAAAAAGGCAGGTTTTAAAGAGCCCAGCCCAATTCAGAAAGATGCAATTCCTTTAGTTTTACAAGGTTTTGATTTAATTGCCCAGGCACACACAGGAACCGGAAAAACGGCTGCTTTTGCACTGCCTATTTTAAATAACTTAAAGTTAGATGGAACACAGGAAGCGCTTATTATTACGCCAACTAGAGAACTTGCTATACAGGTTAGCGATGAAGTTTACAGATTTGGCAAAAATATAGGTGTTAAAAGTGTTGCTGTTTATGGAGGAACTCCATACAACAGGCAGATAGAGCAGGTTAAAAAAGCAAACATAGTAGTTGCTACACCCGGCAGATTAATAGATCTTTTAAAAAGCGGTAAAATTAAATTAAATCCAAAAGTTGTAGTTTTAGATGAAGCAGATGAAATGCTTGATATGGGTTTTTTGGATGATATTAAAAAAATTCTCCAATTTATAGGCAGTAATCATCAAACACTGCTTTTTTCTGCGACAATGACAAAAGATATAAAAACACTTGCAAATAAAATTTTAAAAGAACCTAAAACAGTTTCGATAACAAAAAGTGAAGTTATAACTGCAAACATTTCGCAAGAGTATTATGTTGTTGAAGAGAGAGAAAAAAATGACGCTTTAATAAGGCTTATAGATTTTTATAATCCAAACAAAAGTATTATTTTTTGCAGGATGAAAAAAGAGGTTGACAGGCTTTCTGCTTTTTTAAATTCGCAAGGGTACTCTTGCAAAGGACTGCATGGAGATATGGGTCAAAAAGAGCGTGAAATCACTATAAAAGAGTTTAAAAAGGGTTCTTTAGATATTTTAATTGCAACCGATGTTGCTGCACGCGGGCTTGATGTAAATAATCTCAGTCATGTTTTTAATTACCACATTCCTTTTGATTCACAAAGTTATGTGCACAGAATCGGCAGAACAGGGCGTGCAGGCAAAGAAGGTTTAGCCATTTCAATAGTTACTCCAAACGAATTTAGAGCATTGCAAAAAATTCAAAAAAGTGTAGGCAGTAAAATAGAGAGTAAAGAGGTCCCAAGAATAAGCGATATTGAGAGTAAAAAAACTTTGGAAATTATTGAAAATATGCTGTCTCAAAAAGTTCTGGAAGATAGTATAGAATTGGTAAATTATTTAAAAGAGGGAATGGATATAAATACAATTGCTTATAAATTTGCATCTATAATTTTAGGAAAATATGAAATTAAAGGGCGCGATAAAATAGGTAAAAGCCAAAAAGAGATTAGCAGGCTTGTAAAAGAGAATAAAAATAAGAGTAATCGCAAAAATAGAAATCGCAGATTTAAAACAGAAAGAAAATTAAGGCAAAGTGCATAAGGGTTAACGAGGATTAATTCGGGTTTAAAATCGGCAATATTTCAAACCCGAAATTTGACCCGCCTTTTTTGGGATTGCTTTCTATTTTTAACTCTAAATTGTGCAGTTTTAAAATATAATCTACAATATAAAGCCCCATTCCTATGGAGTTGTTCCAGCTTATTCCCTCGACGCGGTAAAATTTTTCTGTTATTTTTTTGATATCTTTACTCTCTATGCCTGCGCCGAAATCTATTATCTCAACACGCTTTTTGCTGCATTTGATTATTACTTTATCTTCAGAGTATTTAAGTGCATTTTCTGTAAGATTTATAAAAACATTCTCCATCATATTTTTGTCGGCAAAAACTTTTGCCTCTTCACACTTTAAAATTATCTCTCTGTTTTTATATTTCTGTTTAAGCATCTCTTTTGTATTTTTTGCAATATCTGCCAGGTTAAACTCTTGCTTTTTTAAAACAATAGATTGGCTTTCTAATTTAATAGAAAGAGCCAAAGTGTCTATCATGTTTGATATTTTATTGGCATTGTTTTCTATTTTGGCAATAAATTTCTCTTTTAACTTTTCGTTTAAATCCGGCGTCTCTTTTATGGTTTGTGCATATCCAATAATTGCAGCTATCGGATTTTTAAATTCATGGCTTATTGCCGAAATAATATCGCCCTGGCGTTTTGTAAGCTCTTGAAGCCGTTTTGTGTAACGCTCTTTCTGTCTGCGCCGTTTTTTTAACCTTTTTGCCACTTTTTGAATTTTTTTGGCAATCTTTTTAAACTCTTGACAGCAGGAGACATCATCTAAATATATCGAAAACTCTTTTTTTAGCATTACATCCAAAGCGGCATCTATCTTTTGGCTGTCTTTTGAAATTTGGCTGCTAATATGGGCGCTAAAATAGAGCAGCAGTGCAACCAAAACAAGAAAATATATTAAAATTTTCCCCATCATATCGAGCACTTTGCTATAGATAGAACGCTGTGGATATGCTGCTCTTAAATAACCGCTTTTTAAGTGTTTTGCAACATAAATCAACTCTTTATTTGCAGTATTTGAATAGCGCACGCTTGTTCCAAAATCTCTCTTTTTAGCCTCTATAATTTCTGGTCTGTTTAAGTGGTTTTCCATTTTTTGGGCATTGTGTCCGCTGTCAAATAGCACTTTGCCGCTTTCATCGATATATGTAACTCTTGCATGGCTTTTTTGTGCCAGTTTTTTTAAATAACTGCTGTTTAAATCGCTTTGCAAAGATGCAGCTGTTAAGATATTTTTAAGAGAGCTTTTTGTAGTCTCTATTTCACTCTGTTTTGCAAAATAGTAACTAAAAACGGCAGTAATAAAAAATGAAAATATCAATATCCATAGAGTGCTTCTTAAAAAATATTGATGCAGCTTTAGCATATTTTATATCCTACTCCGCGAATTGCCTCTATATAATTTTCGCTGCTTTCAAGTTTATTTTTGAGCCTGGAGATTGCCATATTTACTGTTTTGCTTCCCACCTCTTCCCGCCACACCTCTTTTATTAACTCTTCGCGCGGCACTACGCGGTTTCTGTTTTTAATTAAATACTCTATAAGTTTAAACTCTAAAGAGGTGAGTTTAAGCGGTTCATCATCCAGTTTTGCACTCATAGCTTCAATATTAAGCATAAGCCCTTTATATCTGATTTTTCTGTTTGTTCCCTTATATCTTGAAATATGCGCTTTTGCCCTTAATACCAGTTCATTCATATTAAAAGGTTTTTTTAAATAGTCGTCTCCGCCGCGCAAAAACCCCTCTTGCACATTTTCATCACTGTCTTTTGCAGTTACAAAAATTACCGGCATATCGTATCCGAGGCTTCTTATTTCGCGCACAAATTCGCTCCCCTCTACTCCTGGGAGGTTTCTATCTACAATCATTAAAGCCACATCCTCCTCTTCGAGCGCCTGCAGCACCCCTTTGGTGTTTAAAAACCCCAAAACATCAAAACCTGCTTTGCTTAAATGGAGTTCTTCAAGCTCTAAAATATCTTCATTATCTTCTATAATTAAAATTGTATCCATTTGAATCCTTTGTAAAGGGTGAAGGTAGAAGGTTGAAGGATATCAAATGTTTTTTCTTCACCCTTCAACCTTCAACCTTCTCCCTCACTAAAATTGTAACATTAAATTGGTAACATAATGGTAACAAGAAAAATTTATCAGATGAAGAGTAAAAGGATATAATAACGGCAATAAATTTTAAGGAGAGAGAAGTGAACAATATAATAAAAACTGTTCTTGGGGCGCTTTTTGCGATAGCGGCGGCATTTTATGCCAACACATTAATGGGGCAAAACCCAAATGGAACATTTTTGGTAATGGCGGCGCTTTTTGGCGCTTATATGGCGATGAATATCGGGGCGAATGATGTTGCAAACAATGTTGGTCCTGCTGTAGGTTCTGGCGCATTAACAATTACAGGAGCTGTAATTATCGCTTCTATTTTTGAAGCAAGTGGCTCTTTAATTGCCGGTGCAGATGTTGTGGGCACAATTAAAAAAGGAATTGTTGCACCTACCGCTTTTGGAAACGACCCTATGATTTTCGTTTACGCTATGAGTGCGGCGCTTTTGGCTGCGGCGCTTTGGCTTAATTTGGCAACCTGGCTTAAAGCCCCTGTTTCTACAACACACTCAATTGTAGGCGGTGTATTGGGTGCTGGTGTTGCAGCGGGCGGAATAGCGATTATCTCTTGGGGGACAATGGGTAAAATTGTTGCCTCTTGGATTATCTCACCAGTTCTTGGCGGTGCAATTGCAGCATTTTTCTTATATATTATTAAAACTACGGTTATTGAAAAAGAGGATAAAATAAGTGCTGCTAAAAAAGTTGTTCCTATCTTGGTATCTATTATGGCTGCTGCATTTATAACTTATATTACATTAAAAGGTTTAAAGCATGTCTGGAAAGATTTAACGAATGTTTTAAGCTTTTTGCCGCATACTAAAAAGCCTACATTTGGCGTTGCTTTAATTTTCGGGCTTATTGGCGGAATTGTGAGTTTCTTTATTATTAAACCTAGAGTTGCTAGCAAAGTTGCAAATTTGGAAAACAATAGAAAAGATTTAAATAAACTTTTTACTATTCCTTTAATTTTTGCAGCAGCGCTTTTAAGCTTTGCTCACGGTGCAAACGATGTTGCAAATGCAGTAGGGCCTTTAGCAGCAGTAAATGATGCTCTTACCCATTTGACAGTTTCTAAAAAAGCTGCTATTCCGTTTTGGGTAATGGCTGTGGGCGGTTTTGGTATTGCTGTGGGACTTACGCTTTTTGGTCCAAGACTTATTAAAACTGTAGGAAGCGAAATTACCGAACTTGACCAGATGAGAGCATTTTCGATTATGCTTGCAGCAGCAATTACAGTAATTATCGCTTCTCAGCTAGGATTGCCGGTATCTTCTACACATATTGCAGTTGGTGCAGTATTTGGCGTAGGGTTTTTAAGAGAGTGGCTAGATAGCAAAAATATGAAAGAGAGACAAAAAGAGCTTTATGCAGAGGTAGAGAAATTAAAAGAGATAAAAGAACAGATAAAAGAGTGCCCAGATTCCGATGCAGCTAAAAAACTGGAATTGATTAAAGCTCAAAAAGCCCAAAAGAAAGTTGTTAAAAAAATCAAAAAAGCTATTAGAGAAAATTATGTAAAACGCGGAATGGTTAAAAAAATCGTAGCTGCATGGATTATCACAGTCCCTGCCGCAGCAGCAGTTTCTGCAATTATCTTCTTCGTAATTAAAGGAATAGCAGCGTAACTTTAAAGCTTAAAGCATAAAGTACAAAGCTGTAAGCAAAAAAGAAACGCATTTTGTCATTCCCGCGAAAGCGGGAGTGCGCAAAAAGTTAAAATTTCTGTAAAATTACTCATTTTAGTCATTCTGGGCGAAGCGAAGAATCTCGATATAACGGCAGTAAGTAGATTCTTCGTTACGCTCAGAATGACGATTAAGGCAAATATTTTGGACTTTTTCCCTAGTTCCCATCGTCCCCGATGGGAACTCATACTTCAGTTTATTGTGCTTAAAGTATGCATTCCAATTGGGGACGATTGGAACGAGAGAAAAGATTTTAAATATTTAGATATTGATATTTTATAGACTTGTGATTACTGTAGAAAAGCTTTACTCATAAATATAAACAAACCCTCTGTCTAACCCTGCTAAATCTTTGTAAAATTCCAGTTTGCCGGGCAGATTTAACTCTTTTGCTTTTTGGGAAATTGCCTCTTTTTGGTCGTAACCCATTTCGCAGGCGGCGTATTTTATGTTTTTTGCTTTGATTAATTTTAAAATTTCAAAAAGGATTGCCAAGCCTTTGTTTGGGGCGAATAGGGCGGTGTGGGGTTCGAAAGCTGCTACATTTTTTTCGAGTTTGAAATTTGGGTCTATGTAGGGCGGATTGCTAATTAATAAATCGAAATTGCCAAAGCACTCTGCCATATTGCATTTGTGAATTTTGATTCTATCTTGCAGTTTAAAGCTGTTTATATTTTTTTGGGCTATTTTTATGGCATCTTGGCTTATATCGCTTGCTTCTATATCTACTTTGCTGTGGCGGGCTATTGCTATAGATAAAGCGCCGCTGCCTACTCCTATTTCGGCGACCTTGCGGATATTGTGCTTTTTTATCAATTCAAGCGCTTTATCTACTAAAATTTCGCTTTCAGGGCGCGGGATTAGGGCGCCTTTGTCTATGAAAAGCTCGAAATCGTAAAAGCTGACTCTGTTTGTGATATATTCTATAGGCTCCTGCTCGCATCGGCGCTCTATTAGGGCTTTTAATGAGTTAAAATCTATATCTTCAATCTCTTTTAAAATAAGCTCTTCCCTGCGGCAATTAAGCAGGTGGGCAAGCAGGATTTCGGCTTCTAATCTTGGGCGCTCGACTTTGCCTGTCAGCACCTTTTGCGCCCAAAGCAGGGCTTTTTTAAGCATCATCTAAAAAGCCCAAAATAACGCTGTCGTTTTTACTGCTCTCATCATACCCCAGCTCTTTTAAACGCTCTACAATCGGCGGGTGGGAGTAGTAGAAAAATATGTATAGCGGGTGCGAAAGCGGGAATGATTTATTTTCGCTTACAAGTTTTAGCAGGGCATTAATAAGGTTTTGTTTGCCTCCGATTTTTGCGCCGAATCTGTCTGCTTCGTATTCATTGTGGCGGCTTACTATTCCCATTATAGGCATATATATAAAGCTAAAGATAGATAAAAGCAGTGCTATAAGAGCAATTTGAGCACCTGCTGTTGGGGCAATGCCCATCTCCATAAACAGGCTTTGGGGCAAATTGCCGACAATAAAAAATACTACAAATAAAAATGCCCCCATTAGAGCGATATTTTTAAATATATCTTTATGGCTGTAATGCCCAAGCTCGTGCCCTAAAACTGCTAGTATTTCTTGCTTGTTAAGCTTTTCTAAAAGCGTATCGAAAAGAACAACCCTTTTGGATTTGCCAAGCCCGCCGAAATATGCATTTAAGCGCGAATCTCTTTTGCTGGCATCTATAGTGAAAATTCCGTCGCTGTTTAAGCCCACCTCTTTTAAAATGCGCTCTATGTCGGCTTTTAACTCTGCATCTTCTAGCGGTTTGAATTTATTGAAAATTGGCGCTATAAGGGTAGGGTAGAGCAGGTTTGTTAAAATTATAAATCCAAACATAACCGCAAATGCCCATATCCACCAGTTTGAAAAGTTTGTAATTATCCAGCTTAAAACCCAAAATACCGCTCCGCCGATAATTAAGAAAAGCACGGCAGATTTTATCTGGTCGATTATGTAAAGTTTCGGGGTTGTTTTGCTAAAGCCGAACTCTTTATCTAGTTTGAACACTTTGTAAATATCAAACGGCAGGCTTATTAAGTAATTGATTGCAAAAAAACCAAATAGAAACAGAACGCTTGAAGTTATGCCGTTATCTATTCCGACGGTTTGCTGCAGAAATTTAAAGCCGCCGTAAACCCAAAAAAGAAAAGTTAAATACTCTACAAACGCTTCGGCAATAGAGAGGCGCTCTTTTTTTATTGCATAATTTGCAGCCACTTGATACTTGCCCGGCAGCAAAAGCACAGGCTCTTGCTTTTTTGCATCGCTTATAAATCCTATTTGCATAACGCTTACATATATTTTAATCAGTGTGTATAGGGTGAATATTCCTATTAAAAGTTCCAGCATTGTTTCTCCGTTTTTTTTTGCTAAATATAGCAGAAAGTGCTTAAATTAACAAGGGTGAAGGGTGAAGGGTGAAGGTTGAAGGATGAAGGGGAATGCAGTTGAAGTGAGGGGTGAGGATTGAGGAATTGATAATGGATAATAGAAAATTGATAATGGATAATTTCCCTCTCGTCCCAAAGCTCCGGAGAGTGTGAAAAAACTTAGAAAACAACGGAAATGAGGCTTTCTCACAGAGAGTGCAAGCACAAGAGCCTCATCCTTTTGTTACCATTTATTGGTAACATTTTTCTCAAAGAGAGTGCATGGCACAAGTGAGACTAAAGTCTCACTTCCAAGAAATCCTAAGTTTTTTCACAGCCTCTCCAGCTTTGGGATGCATACTCAAAGCACAATAAACCAAAGTTCAAATTCCCATCGAGGACGATGGGAAATAGGTAAATTAACAAGGTTGAAGGAGAGAAAGCTATCAAAATCATTTTATTCCCCTTCACCCTTCTCCCTTCAACCTTCCTCCTTATTTAACAACATTTCGCTAAAATAGCATCAGTTTTTTGCAAGGGGTGCAAAGTGGCTTATATTGATATGTATGATATTAAAAAAAGATACGATGTAAAGCAGATTTTTGACGGGCTCAATTTTCACTTGGAAGAGGGTGAGCGGGTTGCAATTATTGGGCAAAACGGATGCGGCAAATCTACTTTGATGAAACTGGCAGTCGGACTTGAAGAGCCCGATGATGGCAAGGTTGTAAGAGACAGCTCAATAGAGATTGCAATGTTAAGCCAGATGCCCAAATTCAGTGAGGGAGCAACCGTAAAAGAGGCGATAGAGAGCCAGTTAAGCAAACTTAAAGCCGCTCAGAAAAGATATGAAGAGTTAAGCCAAAAAATTGCCGATAACCCCGATGACAAGGCGCTTTTAAAAGAGCACGAAGAGCTTACCGCATTTTTAGACCACCACAATGCTTGGGATTTAAGCAATAAAATTGAGCGCGCACTGCAAGAGTTTAAACTTAAAGAGTATGAAAACAGGCTTGTCAGTTCGCTCTCAGGCGGCGAGCAGCGCCGTGTGGCTTTGGCGTCGCTTATTTTAAAAAAGCCCGATTTGCTGCTGCTTGATGAGCCTACAAACCATTTAGATGTTTATATGGTAGAGTTTTTAGAAGAGATTTTGCTAAAAGAGAAGTTTACCCTGCTTTTTATTTCGCACGACAGATATTTTATAGACCATATAGCAACCCGAATTGTTGAGGTGGAGGATTTAAAGCTTGTAGGCTACAAGGGCGGATATGAGAGTTACTTAAGCCAAAAAGAGGCAAGGCTTAAAAGTATGCAAAGAGAGTATGAAAACCTGCTTAGGCTTTTAAAGCGCGAAGAGGAGTGGCTGGCAAAAGGGGTGCACGCCAGAGAGACCAGAAACCAGGGCAGAAAGCGCCGTGTTTTTGAATTAAGAGAGCAGGCAAAGAAAAACCCGGCACTTATTCGCAAAATGAAAATAGAGTTAGAGCGCGAAAAGAAAAGCTGGAAGGGCGAGAAAATTGTTGCCAAAAAGAAAATGCTTTTTGAAATAGAGAATTTAAATTACGAAATTGCGGGCAAAAAGCTGGTTAGCAACTTTACAACAAGGATATTGCAGCGCGATAAAATCGCAATAGTGGGACCAAACGGCAGCGGAAAATCGACTCTGCTTAAACTGCTGCTTGGGCGCATTAAACCAGATAGCGGAACAATAAAGCAGGGCGATTTGAAAATCGGCTATTTCGACCAGCACAGAGAGATGCTAAAAGATGATGCAACGCTAATAGAAACCTTTTGTCCCGACGGCGGGGACAGAGTAATGGTTGATGGCAAAAATATGCATGTTTACGGTTATTTGAAAAATTTTCTCTTTCCAAAAGAGTATCTGGATAAAAAGATTTTTCAACTTAGCGGGGGCGAAAAAAACAGGGTTGCTTTGGCGCTTCTGTTTACTAAAAAGTATGACTGCCTGATTTTGGATGAGCCTACAAACGATTTGGATATTCAAACCATTAATATTTTAGAAGAGAAGCTTTTAAGTTTCGAAGGGGCGCTGCTTTTTGTAAGCCACGACAGATATTTTGTCGATAAATTGGCGCAAAAACTGTTTATTTTTAAAGGAGACGGCGAAATAGAGATTTCGCATCAAAGTTACAGCGAATATCTCGATATAGAAAAAGAGATTAGGGGATTGGAGCGCTTTGAAAAGGAGCTGCAGGAAAAAGAGCCCCTAAAGCAGAGTGCGCCGAAAAAAAAGACAAAATTGAGTTACAAAGAGCAGAGAGATTTAGAGATACTGCCGCCTAAAATTGAAGAGTTAGAAGCAAAAATCGATGAGTTAAACAGTTGCCTGGCAAATCCGGACTGTTATAACCAAAGGGGATTAAGCGAAGTTAGCAGCGAATTGGCAAAAGTAGAGGAAGAGTATGAAAAATTAAGCGAAAGATATTTGGAACTTTTGGAACTGGAAGAAGAGCTGGGCGGTTAGCTAATAGCGATAAATTAGCAACTAGGAAATTTAGAGAGTTTTATCGATTTTTATCATGCCTATATCCGCTTATTAAAGTGTAAAAAATATGTAATTTGTAACTAAAATAGTGCTGTTTTGGCAGTGTAAAAATTAAAAT
>JALVXO010000233.1 GCA_027022775.1 Campylobacteraceae bacterium | reverse complement strand
AAGCGAACAGAGAGCCAGCTTCAGCGATTTTGAAGATATGCTCACTCCGCTTGATCAGCTCAAAAATCAAAAAGAGTATCCGGGATTCGGCGCTGTTTCGCCTAATGCGGATGAAAATATCAAAAAAACCCCGCTAGCGTATTAAAGGAGAGATGATGGAAACAGTAGCATTTTATCTATTTTCAATATTAATAACAGGTCTCTTTTTAGTTACCGCATTTAGCAGAAACATTCTTTATGCAATGAGTGCATTGGCAGCGGGAATGGTGCTGATTTCGGGGCTCTTTTTCATAATGGGCGCTGACTTTTTAGGCGCGGTGCAGCTTGTGGTTTATTCGGGTGCAGTAATGGCGCTTTATGCGTTTGGAATGATGTTTTTTGATGCAACAAGAGATGTAAAAGAGAAAAATTCGCCTGCTGGCATTGTGTTTTTGTTAAGCGGTATTAGTGCTGTGATTTTGGTTGCAATATTTGCAGCGCCAAAAATCGGAGAGAATATAAAAGCTTTGGTTACCGGAACAAAAGGGGCTGACAATCCGCATGTGATTGGAGAAGTTCTATTTACAAAATATCTGGTTCCGTTTGAAGTTGCAGCGGTAATGTTGCTTGTTGCAATGATTGCAGGAATTGTTTTAGCAAGTAAAAAGATGGATGAGAGTCTGTCAGAAATTTATATAGATGCGGATCCTGAAACCGTAGCAAAGGAGGAGCAAAAATGACTATTGGATTAACACACTATTTAGTGCTCTCGGCAATTTTGTTTGCTGTAGGGCTGGCCGGTGTTTTGCGCCGTAAAAATCTTTTGATGCTCTTTTTTGCAACAGAGATTATGCTAAATGCGGCAAATATCGCTTTTGCGGCTATCTCTACACATATTGGGGATTTAAGCGGTCAAATGTTTGCTCTGTTTATCATTGCGATTGCAGCAAGTGAGGTTGCCGTTGGATTGGGATTGCTGATTTTAATCTACAAAAAATACGGCACATTAGATTTAGATAACTTAAGCATAATGAAGGGATAGGGTCATGGAGAATTTAGTATATATTGCACTTTTTGCTCCATTAGTAAGTTCGCTTTTTGCGGCGCTTTTTGCGCAGAAACCTAAAATACAGCTTGTGGGGATTGTTACATCCATACTTATTGGTATATCCCTGCTGGCTTCTGTTACGCTTCTGCTTGATATTCATGAGAGCGGCAAAGCGGTTTCTGTAACGCTTATGGATTGGATTCAAGCCGGCGATATGGATATTAAATTTGGCTTTACCGTTGATCAGGTAACAGCTGTAATGATGAGTGTTGTTACGCTTGTATCTACCGTGGTTCATGTTTACTCAAACTACTATATGGAGAGCGACAAAAGCTTTAACAGATTCTTCTCTTATCTGTCGGCTTTCGTTTTCTCTATGATGGTTTTGGTTATGAGCGACAACTTCTTAGGGCTGTTTATCGGATGGGAAGGAGTTGGTGTCTGCTCATGGCTGCTGATTGGATTTTGGTATGAGAGAAAAGACGAAACAAGGGATGTTAACCCTTCTATCTCTCCGTCCTGGGCGGCTAATGAAGCGTTTATTATGAACAGAATCGCCGATTTGGGTATGCTTGTTGGCATCTTTATGATTTACTGGAATTTAGGGACAGTTAAATATAGTGAAGTGTTTGCCCATTTAGACCAGTTAAGCCACGGTATGCTAGTTGGTATCGGTATTGCGCTCTTTATCGGTGCAATGGGTAAATCTGCCCAATTCCCGCTGCACACTTGGCTTGCTGATGCGATGGAGGGTCCGACACCTGTATCTGCACTTATCCACGCAGCTACAATGGTTACAGCAGGTGTTTATTTGGTTATCAGAGCAAATCCTCTTTATAGCCAAATTCCTGAAGTGGGTTACTTTATTGCGGTTGTAGGGACATTTGTAGCGATTTTTGCAGCATCTATGGCGCTTGTAAACAGAGATTTAAAAAGAGTTATTGCATACTCAACCCTATCCCAGCTAGGTTACATGTTTGCTGCAGCCGGCCTTGGCGCATACTGGGTTGCACTTTTCCACCTTGCAGCCCACGCATTCTTTAAAGCGCTTCTATTTATCGGTGCAGGTAATGTTATGCACGCAATGCATGATGAGCTTGATATGTTCAAAATGGGCGGACTTAAAAAGCAGATGGGATGGACATTCTTCTATATGGGCCTTGCATCTTTGGCGCTTTCAGGAATCTATCCGTTAGCAGGATTCTTCTCTAAAGATACAATTTTAGAGGTTGCATTTAATGAGCACACTTACGGAATCTGGTTTACGCTTTGGCTGACAGCCGGATTGACAGCATTCTACAGCTTCCGCCAAGTATTCCTGGTATTCTTTGGAGATGAGAGATACCATGAAATCGGCGCACATCCGCATGAAGCAAAAGCTTATGCTCTTTGGGCGATGGCTCCTCTTGCAATTTTGGCAGTAATTTTTGGTTTCTACAAAGAGGATTTTGTAGAGTTTGTAACAAAACTGCTGCCGGCGTATGAGATGAGCGAGCATACACACCACATGGTATGGATTTTAACGCTGGTTACGACAGCAATTGCTTTAACAGGTATTATTGTGGCATTTATTAAATACTCTAAAGGTTTAAAAAGAGACCTTAATTTTGAACAGAATAATAAACTGTATAAATTGCTGTATAACCAGTATTATATTCCGGTTCTTTATGAAAAAGCATTTGCAAAACCGTATAAAGAGCTATCTGATATTGCATGGCAAGAGATTGATATGCAGGTGGTCGATGCAACAGTTGACGGAATTGCTAAAGCTGTTGAGACAACAGGTGATGTTAGTAGAAGAGCGCAAAACGGAAACTTGTCAACTTACCTTAAATGGATGGCGGCAGGTTTGATTTTTGTAACACTAATAACAGTTATATCTGTTGTTATTAAGTAAGGAGAGAGCGTATGTCAAATATTTTAAGCGTTTTAATTTTCTTCCCTCTAATTGCTGGAGTTTTTGGCTTTTTTGTTAACAAAAACAGCATTAGAGTTTACGGTATAGTGGTGGCCGCTGCAGAGTTTTTGCTCTCGCTGTGGCTTTGGATGTCGTTTGATACAACAGATGCAGGTATGCAATTTGTAGAAAAAATCTCATTAATACCTGAATTTGGAATAAGTTACTATTTAGGGGTTGATGGAATAAGCCTATTTATTGTAATCCTCTCAACCCTTATGACGCTTTTAGGAATTGTAGCATTAAGCATTAAAGAGGATTTAAAAAATATGATTATTACTCTTCTTTTCCTAGAAGTGGCAATGATTGGGGTGTTTGTATCTTTAGATGTAATTTTGTTCTATATTTTTTGGGAATTCTCTTTGGTTCCTATGCTTTATATTATCGGTGCATGGGGTGGACCAAAGAAGCTTTATGCGGCAATTAAATTCTTTATCTATACATTTGCCGGTTCGCTTGTAATGCTGGTAGGTATTTTATACCTGGCATACATTTATCATGCAACTACAGGTGTGTGGAGTTTCTCTTTGACAGACTGGTATGGATTGCTTCTGCCTACAGATGTGCAGACTATTCTATTCTGGGCATTTTTCCTTGGTTTTGCCATCAAAGTTCCAATGTTCCCGTTCCATACATGGCTTCCTTATGCGCACGGACAGGCTCCGACAGTCGGTTCTGTAATATTAGCGGCTGTATTGCTTAAAATGGGTAGTTACGGTTTTGTCAGATTCTCTCTGCCGCTATTCCCGGATGCATCTGTGGCATTTATTTTACCTATAGCAATTCTTGCAATTATCATGATTATTTACACCGCAATGGTGGCATACGCTCAAAAAGATATGAAACAGGTAATTGCATACAGCTCAATCTCCCACATGGGTGTAATTATTTTAGGAACATTTGCTATGAATGTTGAAGGAATCAGCGGTTCTATTTTCCAAATGCTCTCTCACGGTATAGTTTCAGGCGCTCTGTTTATGCTTGTTGGGGTGATTTACGACAGAAGACACACAAAACTTATGAGCGAATTTGGCGGCTTGGCAAAAGTTATGCCGACTTATGCGACTATATTTGTAGTAATGACAATGGCATCTGTAGGGTTGCCTTTAACAATAGGATTTATCGGAGAGTACCTCTCTTTGGCAGGTTTCTTTAAAGTCTCTCCTATAATGACTATACTTGCAGGAACATCAATTATTGTAGGTGCGGTTTATATGCTCTCTGTTGTTAAAAAGAGTTTCTTTGGGCCTCTTGCAAATCCTGAAAATGAGAAACTAAAAGATTTAGACAGCAAAGAGCTTTGGGCGCTGGTTCCGCTTGTGGCAATTGTTATCTGGCTTGGTGTTTACCCAAAACCTGTTTTAGAACCGATTGACAACTCTACAAAAGCTTTGGTGCAGTTGATGCATAAAAAAGCCCAGACTGATAAGGCTAAAAAGATTATTTTAGTTAGCAAAGATGCAAAGGAGGCAAAATAATGGCGCCTATAAATTTTGATTTAAGCTCTTTGAATTTGGTTACTATGTCGCCGATGCTGGTAACTCTTGTCGGTGCATTGGTAATTTTGTGTATAGATTTGATTAAGCCAAATCTTGATAAAACGCTTTATGTTACTTTGGCAATGCTTACGCTTTTTATTGCAATCGGGGCAAATTTAAGCTTAAGCACGAATCAAAGAGGATTGTTTGATACAATTTTAATTGACGGAGTATCGCTGCTTGGGCAGCTGCTGATACTGGCGGGCTCTATGCTCTTTATACCATTGGCGCTTACAAAGAGAAAGTTCCACGATTTCTCTTATCCGGAATTTTTCTCACTCTTTCTGTTTATGGTTTTTGGCTTCCAGTTTATGGCAGCAAGCGATAATTTGATTTTGATTTTTGTAGGATTAGAGACCGGTTCACTGGCTCTATATACACTTATTGCAATGCACAATACCCGCCTTGCGCATGAAGCTGCAATTAAATATTTTACAATGGGTGCTATGGCGGCAGGATTTTTTGCTATGGGTGCTGCTGCAATTTATGCAGTTACCGGTTCGGTTGAAATTTTCTCAATTGCTGCAGTAATGCAAGAGAGACAAAATGAGATAGGAATGTTAATTCCAGTAATCGGCGGCGCTCTGTTTATGATTGTTGCAATAGGATTTAAAGTATCTTTAATTCCTTTCCACATGTGGACGCCGGATACTTATGAGGGTGCAAGCGCTCCAATGGCAGGTTATATGTCTATTGTTCCAAAAGTTGCTATGATGGTTGTTGCTATCAGGCTATTTGGCGTATATATGGAATTGGATATAAAAGTTGTTAAAATGGCAATTATTGTATTGGCTGTGGTTACAACAACCGCTGCAAATATGATGGCGCTTGTGCAAGAAGATGTAAAAAGAATGCTTGCATATAGCTCTATCTCTCATGCCGGTTTTGTAATGGTTGCAATCGCTTTGGATACAACTAAAGGGTATTCATCTATTTTCTTGTATTACGGATTGTTCCTCTTTACAAACCTTGGCGCTTTTGCAATGCTTTGGATAAGCCGTCATAAATATAATATCCACCATGACAGATTCCACCACCCATACAGCAAATTTGCTGGCATGATTAAAATTGCCCCTATCCCTGCAGTTATTATGGCGGTATTTATGCTTTCGCTTGCAGGTGTTCCGCCGTTTAGTCTTTTCTGGGGCAAAATGTATGTTTTAAGCGCTATTGTGGATTCAGGACATTACACTGTAGCAATAATTATGGCATTAAACAGCGCCATTGCAGTTTACTACTATTTAAAACTGATTGTTTATATGTTCTTGAAATCTCCAGCAGACAATCAAGGCAAAGTGGTTTACGCAAACCGCGCATTCTCGCTTGAACTTGTAATTGGAATTGCGGCTTTTGTAACTATAACATCAGTATTCTATATAAATCCGTTAATGAGTTTTATTACAGATTTAGTAGGCGCCAGCGGATATTAAAATATTTAACAGTTCCGCATTTTTGCGGAGCATAATTTTTAGGGGCTTAACTCTTTTATAATAGCATTGGCTGCCCTAAAAGCGCTGCACCAGGCAAAAATAAAGTTATAACCGCCTCTCTCTCCGGCAAAATCGATAATTTCTCCTGTAAAATAGAGCCCTTTTATTTTACTGCTTTGTAAATTTATGTCAAGTTCGTTAGAGTTGACCCCGCCATAGGCAACCTCTGCATACTTAAAATCTCTGGGTTTGAGTATCTCAATTTTATACTCTTTTAAATAGTGGGTTAAAAATTTTAAATTTTTACTGTTTAAATCTTTCTCAAACTTCTCATGTAAATTGAGTTCTTTTAAAATTTCTCTGGATATTTTATTATGCAAAACAGCCCCCAGCCAGATTGTCAGCGGAAGGTTTCTTTTTTTGTCTATTCTGCTTTTGAAATATCTAATCAGCTCTTTTTTGCCATATTCATAAAAAAAATCTATGCTTATTGCCGTCTTTTTGCCTCTTTTTAATGCGAGGGATGCCCTTAAGCTTAAATCCAATACTGTCAGTCCGCTCACGCCATATTTTGTAAATAGCAAATCTCCTAAACAGCTTTTAATTTCTCTGTTTTCTACAATAAGTTTTACATTTGCTTTAACTTTTACCCCGGCTAAATATTTGCATATTTTGGCATTTGACTCCAGCGGTACCAGAGCTGGAACAGGCTCTGTTATAGAGTGTGAAAACTTTTTGGCAATTTCCAGCCCGTCTTTACAGCCGCCAAGCTGCCAAGCTGCAACAGAACCGGCTGCTATAATGACTTTTTTGGATTTAACACTTTTGTTATTAAAGTTAATAATAAAATTTTTAGAAAAGTTTAAATTTGTAATTCCGTAATAAGCATCAATTTTAAGTCTTTTGATTTCGGCTTCAAGGCAGTTTAAAACCGAAGCAGCCTGCATAGATTTAGGGAACGCTTTTCCTGTATCGTCTACTATAAAATCAAGTCCCAGGGAAAAGAAAAAATCTCTAATCTTTTCATAAGAACAGCTGTTAATAACGCTTTGCAAGATTTTTCTGTTTAATCCGTAATAATTTTTGTGGCTGAATTTAATATTTGCAATATTGCAGCGCCCGTTACCGCTGGCTAAAATTTTTCTGCCGCCGCGCAGCTGTTTTTCTAAAAGCAAAACTTTTAATCCGCTTCTTGCAAGCAAAATGGCGCTTGCCATGCCGCTTGCACCGGCGCCTACAACTGTTACATCATACATTTTGCCTCTTTATGGTAGTATTGCATTATGAATTGTATCGAAAATGAAGTTAATACCCAAATAGAGGTAAAAAAATCCAAATTTATATCTTTCGCCCTGCCGGCAGAAAGCTTTAAAGATAAATTAAAAGAGCTTAAGCAAGCCCATCCAAAAGCTTCCCATATTGTCTGGGCATACAGGGTGCTAAACAGTTATGGCCAGATAGAAGAAAACAGCAGTGACGACGGCGAGCCAAAAGGGGCAGCCGGTGTGCCGACTCTTAATGTATTGCGCGGTGCCAAATTGATAAATTGCGCAATTATAACAGTGCG
>JALVXO010000232.1 GCA_027022775.1 Campylobacteraceae bacterium | reverse complement strand
TTTAAGCTAGTGCCTTGCTTGTGCTTGGATTTGGTCTATTTTTTATGAGGTGTACACATCGGTACATCGAATAAAAAAGAGACCGAAGATAGGTGCAATGAAGTTGCTAGATTGGTGGAGGTGAGGGCTACCGAACTATATCGCTATAGCGTGCTTTGTGGCTATCAACCTCTTAGGGTGTACCAATTCGTGTACCACTTGAGTTTGGGAACTGGGTTCAATTCCCCCAAGTGGAATCATATTGTACTATTTTTCAAATTTACTTTGACCGAAATATCCTGCGTAGTCAAAAACAATTTCAGGGTAATGAACCAGTGCATACACTTCAAGTTTTGAAAAATATCTCTCTAAAAGTTGACTCAAAAGGATTACCTTTTTTGTTTTGATCCCTGCTTCAACGCCTTTTAACCTTTCCAAAAAAGCATCTTTCATATTCTCTGGAGTATATTTGTCTTTATCACTTGCAAGATCATTAATTACTTCTTTCAAAATATCTTTTGCAAAGTAGGCATTTAAAGCGGTAACAATATCATTATCAAGTTTCCATACAAGTTTTTGTTTAGCCGTATATGCTGCATTGTCTATAATCAAAGAATATATTTCATTAATATCATCATCAATGGAAGTGCTACTTCTATCAAGGTCTATCGGAAGACCAAGTTCATAAATTTTTCTTCTTATTGCATTTACGGAGTTTCTTTGTTTCCAGCCACTAATTGTGGTTTTGGCAACCCCTATTTGTTCTCCTAATTCCTGGGAAGTTCCTACCTTATAGTACTTTTTTAGTTTATTAATTAGTTCACTTGCCTCATTCATTTGTATTCCTAGTATGTTCATTTGTACTCAAAATTATACCATAAGTATTAGTTTTGGAAAAAATAGAAAATAAAATCCACAAAAATCCACAAAAATACTTGACAAATTAGATATTTGTTTGTTAATATACTCAAAATGAATACAAAGGAGTACTTATGACTTATCAGGAAGCTAAAGAAATGATAATGGAAATGTATCCGGGTAGGCTTTATGTGGGTAAAAAAGAGGTTTGCACATTGCTGGGGCTATCCATTCCAACTTTGGATCGGCAGCTAAAAAAGGGTAGCGACCTTGCACGAGTAGCAAAAAAAGAGCGGCGACGGGTACTTTTCCCTATTCCTGATCTTGCCCGTATATTAGCGGATGAGAATTAGGGGTTAGGAATGGCAGCTAAATGTAAACGCTATTACTGGCTCAAGCTAAAACAGGATTTTTTTGCAGATCCAAGGATTAAAAAACTTAGACGCATTGCCGGTGGCGATACCTATACGGTAATTCTGCTAAAACTAATGCTACTTACTGTTAAGTCTGATGGAGTTTTGATCTATGAGGGAATAGAAAATACCCTTGCTTTGGAACTTGCTCTTAAAATGGATGAAGATGATAAAAATGTAGAAGCAACTTTGATTTATATGCAAAGTATGAATCTACTCCAAGAGCTTGATCCTCAAACATATGACATTCCTCAAGTTAGAGAGCTTACAGGAAGTGAGTCTGAATCAGCAGCGAGAGTGAGAAAGCACAGAAAGAAAAAAGAGGTTAAATCGTTACATTGTAACGCGCTTGTAACAAGCAGTAACGAAACTGTAACGACAGAGATAGAGTTAGAGACAGACACAGAGACAGAGACAGAAAGCGATCCTCTTTTTGAGCAATGGTTAGATGAATACTGCTACCGCTCATCTGCCAAGAACCCACCGGCATACAAAGCAATGATGCGTAAGAAATTTCGTGAGGGTAATGAAGATGCCCAAAAGACTTATCAGGCGTGGAGAAGTGCCTATCTTGAAAAACACCAAAAGGAGGAGTATGAAAAAAGGATCAATAGCTACGACTATACGCAATTAGCCGGAATGAAATTAGGAGAAAAAACAATTATTCGTGTAGTGGATACAGGTAGTAATCTTCATCTCTTTTTTGATGATGGTACGGATGATTACAACTATGCCAAAAGGGATATTTACCAATGGATCCAACAAAAATATAAGGAGGCAGTATGAAACAAATCACAGCAAAACAGTTTGTAGGCTGGTGTTGTGGTGATAAAGATGCAGCAGCATCGATCTTGGCAGTATCAAAAAGCAAGATGGATGAGATGATCGAGTTTGATCAGGTACTTGATGCCTATGCAAGCCGATTGGTGAATTATCTTATGAACCAGTATCAACCATCCAACAAAGAGGATGCTCTTAGGATTGCTCTGCATCGGGCAGATAGCAAACTGGCAAGAGTTTATCAAACAACTACAAGTCTTGATCCGATTATGGATCTTTAACATTCATCAAACAATAAGGAGTAAAACGATGAAAACTACAATCAAAAAACTTGGAATTTCGGCAGCTGCGGCAGCAATGCTTTTCACAACTTCGGCAAATGCTGGAAGCGTTGGTGGCTTCGGTGGTGCATTGGAAGTTACACAAGATTTACAATGGGCGGCAGACATCGGAGATCGTGCGATCTCTTACAGTAAGCAGCTGCAACAGTACGCTACTCAAGTGATGCAGTATCAGCAGCAGATCCAGCAGTATGTAAATCAGTTTCAATCATACAAAATGATGTTACAAAACATCGGGCAGCTGCCGGAAGCTCAATGGAGACAGTTTCAAAACTCTGTACTCCAGCTCAAAAGAGCCGTTGAGTTTGGTCAAAGCGTAAGCTATACGGCTGCAAACTTTGATCAAAAGTTCCGTAACACTTTCAAGGGCTTTGATCAGTATCTCCAGCAGGCTCAAGGCGGGAATCTCAACTTTACCAATGAGTACAAAAATATGTATCAAAGCACCAAGGATACCGTACAGGGTGCCTTGAAGTCTTTGAAACTCCAGGAGCAGGATCTTCAAAGCGATGAAGCGGTAATGGCAGCATTGCAGCAGCAATCACAAAGTGCAGTCGGACAACTATCGGCAGTCCAGGCAGCAAACCAAATCGCACTGCATCAGACAACCCAAATGAAGAAACTCCAAAAAACGATTATGACACAAGCAAACCTGCAAGCTGAGTGGATCGCCCATCAAAATGACCAGGAAGCTGCACGGCAAGCACAAATTTCGGCAATGCATTCCGACCCAATTGAAGAAAGTGGGCAAGAATTGCCCGGATTTTAGTGAAACGAGGTTTGAGATGAGAAAAATATTTTATACATGCTTGATTTTGGCTTTGAGTATTGGTTTAAGTGGATGCAGTGATAGTAAAAACAATTCACAAACCAAAAAAATTGAGAAAAAACAAGAGAGCAGTTTAGGTAGTTGGGAACCTATCCCCGAAGAGACAAATAATGGCAATATGCCGACATTTTAGGACCCGTCATGCGTAAATATTTTATGATATTTGTTTTGCTCACTATCGTTTCATATGCGGCTACACCTGATACTCCATCGGCTAAATGGCTGATGGACTCTATGAAATTTGAAATAGAAGATTGGTATGACGGCATGAAAGATGTTGCCTATTCACTTTGGGGGATTCTTGCCGTGATCGAAATGGTAATGGTCTTCGGATTCAAATTTTTGCGTGGTGATTTTGAGATGGGAAGCGTTTTGGCAGACTTGATACGCTTAGTATTGGTCTTTGGATTTTTCGCCTTCTTGATCGAGTCCACCTACTACCTGATGGATATTTTACGTGGTTATACATGGATAAGTAATCAAATAGGAAGTGGAATCAACTTGGACAATTTTATTGTAAAAATCTTCAACATCATTGGCAAAATTTGGGATAAGTTAAGCATATTAAAACCCGGTGAAGCGATTATGATAACGGCAATTATATTAGTAACAGCCGGTGTTTTTTTTATATTGGTGGGTCAAGCTGTTAAAAACTATGTATTTGCGCTTATTAGCGTCTATGCCAGTTCCATTTGGTTTGGCGTTTCTGTCTTTTCACATACACGCCAGTATGGTATCAATTCGTTAGTGAGTATTTTTAGATACGGGGCAAAATATATGTTCTTTTTGCTTGTTATCGGGTTGCTTATTAGCATCTTGTCCGATTACTTCAATGTCAATGACGACATGAAAATAAAAGACCTTGTTTTTGTCCTTTTTGCGGTCATCGTCTCTAAAGAGATCGCCGAAGGGATTGAAGGATATGTGGATGGAGTATTTAACGGTCATGGTGGCTCAAGTTCTTCAGTAATGACCGGCTATATGCAGCGTTCAGCCGCTACCGTCCAGCAAGCCACCGTCGGAGCCGCATCGGGGTTGGCAAAAGGTGCAGCCGGCGGAGGATACGCAGCAGCCAAAGCAGCAGCGGCAGCCGGTGAAGGCGGTAGCAGAATGGCGAACATTGGTAGAGCTGCCGGTGCAGGACTTGCCGGAGCTATGGGCGGTGCAGCTACAGGAGCAGTCAAAGGAGCCTTTGGGAAAACCAATGAAAAGACAGGGCAGCTCTCCGGTATTGGCACTTCCAAGGCAGCCGGCGGGGTTGCCAAAGCCGGCTTTGCCGCAGCCAAAGGTGCCGTTAACTTGGCAACAGGTGGCAGCAGCAAATCGAAATCAGAAGGCAGCGGATCCTCAGCATCGACCAAAGATCGTAATGGCTTTGATACCAGCCTCTTAAAAAGCGATTCCGGCAGCAGTAGCACCGGTGAGATCAAAGGAGCGTAACAATGCAAAAAATAAGAGATATTTTCAAAAATTATGATTTGTTTGGAGATCCAAATTCAATTGATCCAAAGAGTGATCCTTTATACAAGATTACATTGGGCGATGACTATGAATACTTAAAACTTTGTATCAATTTCTTATCGGATGTATTAGATGAACTGGAGAATACTACGGTAAGGGCAGAGAAATACAAAGCAGCACTAAGAGAGATCAGAGAAGAAATAAACAAGGAGAAAAAACAATGACAATCGCAGTAGTAAACACAAAAGGAGGTGCATCTAAAAGCACCGTGGCATTTCAAGTGGCAGCAGCTTCATTCCTGGCAAAAAAGCAAGAAGTGCAGCTTATTGAGTTTGACGATGAGAACAAGGATAGTGAAACATTCAGCAATTCAAAAATCAAATCATCCCAGGTGGAGATCGGAGACGGTACGGATGTCGATGAAGTATTGAAAGATACGATCCTGGTACCCAAGGATAAAAACATCGTGATCGATGTCGGAGGTAACAAAACCACCACGATCATCATTGAGGGATTGAAAAAGACACGGCTTTACCGCAAGATCGATCTCTTTATCATTCCGATGAGCGGAGGATACCAAGATCTTAAAAACGCCGAAAAGACTTATGAGATGATCAAGGGCTTTGATGTGCCGGTGATCTTCGCTCTTTCCCGTGTCCGTAACCCTAAGCGTTTGCAATTCCAGTATGGAGATTTTTTTAAGACATTTCCTGATGAAGAATATATCGTACTCACCGAATCGGATGTGGTGGATCTCTCAAGAAACAACAAAAAGAGTATCTATGAAATTGCCTTTGATAGTGAAAGTAAAGGAACTTTTGAAAAGGCACTTGATAAAGCTTTTGATGCGGACAATAATGATGAGATAGCTTTTTATTCTACACTTTTGCAGATCTTTGATGAGAGTGAAGTTTATGTCGAAAAAATCCTCAAGCCGGCATTTGCCGTGATCGAATCCAAAGCGAAGGTCAATGCCGCATGAGCAGATCGGAAAAGCGTAAAAGAGACCTACAGATCAAAGTCCGTGTGGACGCGTCTGAAAAAGCTCTTTTGCAAAATCGCGCGAAGAGTTGCGGGGTGAGTGCGGCAAGTTATCTTCGGGATCTTGCTTTGGCGTACCCCTTGACCTCCGTGGTGGATCAGCACGCCTTGGACGAGCTGATCAAAGCCCGTGCCGACCTGGGGCGGCTGGGAGGGCTTTATAAGCTATGGCTGACCAAAAATGAAGAGTACAAAGCGCAAGCGAAGCTTGGAAAGTACGGCTACGAAGATGTGCAGCGGATCGTTGAAAAGATCGAGGCGCAACAAGCCCGGCTGCTTGCCATTGCGGAGCGGCTTTTATGATCGTCAAGATGGTGCCATCCAAAGGTACCGGCAGCTTCGGCGGACTGGCGGACTATATACGAGACAAAGAACACGAAGGAGAGAAAGTGGCTGACAACTATATGCACATGACCAACTGCCCGTTTGAGAGCATCGAGCAAAATATCCGCTTTATCGAGCAGCACAACAAGCTCAATCAGCGTACCAAGAGCGATAAAAATATGCACTTGATCGTTTCGTTTCAAGAGGATGAGAAGGTGTCCTCTGCCGAGGTATTGCGCCAAATCGAAGAGGATCTGCTTAGATCGATAGGGATGGAAGAGCACTACCGCTTCAGCGTAGCGCACGACAATACCAACAATTTCCATATCCATATCGCTGTAAGCAGAATTTGCCCCAAGACCCACAACCGGATCGATCCGATCAAAAGTATCTTGAAGCTGCAAAAAGCCGCCGAGGAGATCGAGGAGCGGTACCATCTCAAATACGATAACCACATCGACAAAAATCGCCGACAGATCACCGGCAAAAGCAAAAGCAACGATGCCGAAATCCACAGCGGCGTAAAAAACCTCTCCACCTGGATCAAAGAGGAGGTACTTGAGGATCTGCAAAAGGTCATCAAGGACGACAAAGCCGGCTTTGAGGATCTGCAACAGGTGCTTGCCGAAGCAAACCTGGAACTCAAACCACGGGGTAACGGTGTGGTCATTGCCCACAAGAGCCGAAAGCTATTTGTCAAAAGCAGCAGTATCCATCGAAGCCTATCCAAAGTCCAGCTTGAGAAGCGGTTTGGAAAACCTTTGGAGTTTAAGAGCATCGATGCCAAGCCCAAACGGGAATTTGGGATGCCCAAGCACGATCTATGGGAGCAGTATAAAAAGCGAAGCGATGAGCTAAGAGCCGCCAAGAAGCAGCTCCTATCCGAAGCGAAGCAGGAGAACACTCAAGCAAAAGAGGCGATCAAGTCCAAGTATGAACGCCTTATTAGAGAAACCAAACGGGATCTCTTTTTGACACCCAAGGCGAAGCGGAACATTTACCGATCTCTTTTTGCCAACAGAAAGAAAGAGTATCAAGAACTCTCCAGGGCATATAAAGCCAAGCGAGACGAGATCCACAAAAGAACCAATCAAATCTCTTACAAAGAGTTTTTGATCCAAAAAGCCCTGGAGGGCGACAGCAAAGCTTTGGCAGCGTTGCGTAAGACCAAAGTAAAACTGGAACCGGATGAAAAAGCGATCCTGGGTAAAACCGATCATAAGATCTTCATTACCAAGGATCCGCAGATCACTAAGCAGGGCTTAGTGGTGTATCGCATCGGCGATCACGGAAAGATCATCGACAAAGGCGACCGGTTACGCATCACTATTGACAGCAACGAACTTGCTATCAAAGAGATGCTTGAAATGAGCATTGCCAAGTATGGCAACAACCTTGACATATCCGGGGATCTTGCCTTTAAGCAAAAGGTGCTTGCCGTTACCGAGAAGTACGATCTAAAGATCAACTTCAAGGATAAGACGATGCAGGAGATCCGCGATGCTGCCAAACGCCAAAAAAAGGCTA
>JALVXO010000231.1 GCA_027022775.1 Campylobacteraceae bacterium | reverse complement strand
ATATTTGTAGGGCGTATCGCTTCGTGCGCCTCTTGGGCTCCTTTTGATTTTGTGGTATATACTTTTGGCTTGGCAGGCAGATATTTGTCGCCGAAATTCTCTTTAATAAAATCCCTGGCGCTATCTACCGCCTCTTTTGCAAGGTTTAAGCTATCAGTCCTCATATAAGTGATTACCCCGCTGATGCCCTTATCGGTTTTAACCCCTTCGTAAAGTTTTTGTGCAATCTGCATTGTGCGTTTTGGAGCAAAGCCAAGCTGCGAAGAGGCTGCCTGCTGAAGGGTAGAGGTCATAAACGGAGGCTGCGGCTTTGCACTCTTTTTGACTGTCTCGATTTTATCTACACTGAAAATATCGGCTTTGCAAGAGTTTACTATTTCATCGGCAAACTCTTTGGAACTGATATCAAGCTTTGCAAGCTTTTTTCCGTCAAAGCTATAAATAGCAGACTCTATACCTTCAAAAATTGCGCTTATGCTGTAATAGGTTACAGGTTTAAAAGCTTTTATTTCGCGCTCTCTGTCAACTACAATTTTAAGCGCGGCGCTTTGCACACGCCCAGCACTCAACCCCCTTTGGATTTTGCTTGCAAGCAGCGGAGAGAGTTTGTAACCCACTATTCTATCAAGCAGCCTTCTTGTCTGCTGTGCGTCAACACTGTTCATATTCACGCTGCGCGGGTTTTTTAAAGCATTCTCTATTGCGCTTTTTGTAATTTCATGAAACACAATTCTTGGAAGCTCGCTTGGATCTTTGCCGATAGCCTTTGCAATATGGTAGCCAATAGCCTCCCCCTCGCGGTCTTCATCGGTTGCGATATAGATATTTTCTGCCTCTTTTGCAAGTTTTTTAATCTCTTTTACAATCTGCTGCGCCTCTTTAGATATAACATATTTTGGAGTAAATGTACCGTTTTCAATAGTTATTCCAAATGCGGTTTTGGGCAAATCGCGAATGTGCCCCTTAGAAGCGACAACTTTATAATCTTTACCCAAAAAATTCCCAATTGTCCGTGCTTTTGCCGGTGACTCCACTATAATTAAACTTTTCATTACTACCCTAAAAAATTGATTTTTGCAATTTTAACACAATTTTTTAAATTTACTCTTGTTAATAAGAACCAAAATTTTAATATTGAATTTTTATGATATACTAACGCTAACTATACGCAAAGGTTTTAAATGTCAAAAAAGCTTCATTTAATAAGTTTAGGGTGCAATAAAAATTTAGTCGACAGCGAAGTAATGCTTGGAAAGCTGCGCGAATATGAAATTACCGGCGACCCTGAAGATGCCGATGTTATTATTGTTAACACTTGCGGATTTATCGAAGCTGCAAAAGCGGAATCTATAGAAACAATTTTAAGTGTGCATCAGATACGCAAAAAAGATTCTTTACTGGTTGTAAGCGGCTGTCTTAGCGAGCGTTACAAAGAGGAGCTTACAAAAGAGATTCCCGAAGTTGATATTTTTACAGGTGTAGGCGATTATGAGCGGATAGACGAGCTTATCTCCCTAAAACAGAGCTCTTTTACCCCGCAGGTTTATCTGGCAAACGAAAATTCGCCGCGTGTAATTACCGGCTCTAAATACCACGCTTATGTAAAGCTTAGCGAAGGGTGCAACCA
>JALVXO010000230.1 GCA_027022775.1 Campylobacteraceae bacterium | reverse complement strand
GATATAGTTTGGGCAATTATTAATACAGATTTAGAACCTTTTGAAAAAACTATAAAAGATTTAATAAGCAATATTGAGCAAAATCTCAGAAAAGAATTGATAGAATCTTACACTAAAGACAACCACTATTTAAATTTTGTGATAGAAGAATTAAAAGCTTTAAAATAGGTTGCCAAAACAGCAGGAGTTAGCTAAGAGACTGTGAAAAAACCTAGAAATCAACGGAAATGAGGCTTTAGCCTCATCCTTTTGTTGCCATTTATTGGTAACATTTTTGTGAGATTAAAGTCTCACTTCCAAAAAATCCTAAGTTTTTGCACAGTCTCTAACTATAGAAAACATACAGCCGCTGCATTGATAAATTTGATATTGCAGAAAAATAATAGCTTTAGAAAAAACCCGCTAATTTCCATCTTAAAAAATATAGTATAATGCAGAGCGAATGAGCTTCTTAACTGGGAAGCAAAAAGAAGATTAGAGCAAATGTGCCATGACAACTGGAATTGGCAGAGTAAGAACCCTAGAGGGTATGAAGGGCAGGATTGAAGGTTAAAAGTAAACCCTGACTTTCTATACAGATCGTGAAAATATGATATAATTAGGAGAAAATTTGCAAAGAAGCAAAAAGTTAAAACTGTATTTTAAAGAGCCATATTTTAAAAACAAAATAGAAACTTTATAACTATTTAAACAGTTTCAATTTAAAGGAAAAAGGTAATAGCATGAGATTATCAAATCAGGAAATAAATTCTATAAAAAAAGCTTTCAAAGAAGTTTTTGATGATGGCAGGATTTTTCTTTTTGGTTCTCGTGTAGATGATACTAAAAAAGGTGGAGATATCGATTTGTATCTTATTCCAAAGAGTAAATCTTATACATTAGAGCAAAAAATAAAATTTCTTGTTAAGCTTGATGAGTATATAGGTGAACAAAAGATTGATGTGGTGTTATCAAAAGACGGGGATAGATATATAGAAAAAGAAGCCCTAAAAAATGGAATAGAGTTATGAGAGAGATAAAAGAGAGTTTTATAGAGATATTATACGAATGCAATCAACATAAAAAAAGATTATTAAAAGCAAAAGAGCATTTAAAAGATAGTATGCCGCTAGATGTGAATAGATATAATACTCTTGATGAAATTTTAATGAGTTTTATAGACCAAATAGTATTTAGATTTTCAAAACTGCAAGACACTATGGGCGAAAAAATATTTCCTAAAATATTAATATTGCTTGGAGAAGATATAAAAAAGCTATCCTTTATAGATAGATTAAATCGCCTTGAAGAGTTAGAGCTTTTATATAAAGATGAATGGATGTTTTTAAGAAAAATAAGAAACGAGATAGCTCATGAGTATAGTTTTAATCAAAAAGAGATAGTAGACAGTATTAATCTAGTCTTTGAAAAAATAGATGATTTATTAAGGATTTATCAAGATATATACAGTTACTGTTTTAAAAAATTTGATTTTGTAAATAAATCGGATATTTTAGAATAAGAAGAAGGATAGTTATGACAATATTAGTAAGAGGAAGGGTAGGATTGAAGGGGTAGCACTGAGGATTGAATGTTAAATATAAAAGTGAACCCTGACTCTATGATATAATTATATTAATGATATAAAGCAGGAGCTATTAATGACAAAAAATGAATTATTAAACAATTTAATAGCACTTAAATCAGAATTAAATGATAAATTCGGCATAGAAAAGATTGCACTTTTTGGCTCATTCGCAAGAGATGAAGAAAAAGAAAACAGTGATATTGATATTGTAATTCTAAAAATGAAAGAAAAGGATTTATCGAAGAGAATACAAGCAAAAGAATTTTTACAAAAAAAGCTAAATAGAAACATAGATTTAGGCTATTTTGATTCTATGAAAACATTTATAAAAAATAGAATCAAAAAGGATTTGATTTATGTCTAAAAGAGCAATAGAGCTTTTTTGTTTTTGATATTTTTATAGCTATATTAAAAATAGAACATACAGCTTTACGCATATATAGAGGATAACAAATATTTAAATTTTGTGGTAGAAAAGTTAAAGGTTTTAAGATAAGGGCAAATGTAGCTTAAGTTAGTTAACTATAGAGTATTTAATAAACAGTATTGATAAATTTGATATTGCAGCAAAATAAAAGCTTTTAGATAAAAAACCCGCTAATTTCCATCTTAAAAAAATATAGTATAATGCAGTTAATTTAATAAATATAACAAGCAAGGTTTATAGGATTGTTTAGTAAATTAAAGCCAAAATCTGAGTTTACCCGTAATGTATTAACGCTAATGACAGGCACTACGATTGCGCAAGCAATCCCTATTGCAATTAGCCCGATACTTACAAGAATATATACGCCTGAAGATTTTGGTATTTTATCGCTTTATTCCGCAGCAGTGGCAATTATCGGTTCTATATCTAGCATGAATTATGAGTATGCTATTATGCTTCCTAAAAAAGATGAAGATGCTATAAATCTTTTTGCTTTAGGATTTGTAATTACAACTTTTATCTCTCTGTTTATGCTTTTATTGATTGTTTTTTTTCATAACTATTTTGTTGAATTATTAAACAATAAAGAGATATCGGTATGGCTTTATCTTATGCCGTTATCGGTTTTTTTAATCGGCTTGTTAAATCTCTTAACCTATTTTAACAACCGAAAAAAACAGTATAAAGATTTGGCATCTGCAACGGTGGTTAAGTCTTTGGCGCTTTCTGTGCTTCAAGTTGGAATAGGTGTTATAAAAAGCGGTGCAAGCGGTTTGATAATCGGGCAGATTTTTTCTAATATGTTTGGCAATATAAAACTTTTGCAAAATATTTTAAATAAAAAAACACTGCTTGCAAAAATCGATAAAGAAAAAATGATACTATTGGCAAAAAGGTATAAAGATTTTCCAAAATTTTCAGTCTGGGCGACTTTAACCAATACAGCATCTTTTCAGGTTACAAATATATTTATATCCGCACTGTTTAGCGTTGCAACTTTGGGTTTTTACTCTCTGGTTCAAAGGGTGCTTGGCATGCCCTCGGCTCTTATTGGGCGCTCTATCGGGCAGGTTTTTTTTCAAGAAGCGGCGCAAGAGAGGCAAAATAGCGGCAAAGCGCATAAAGCATTCAATTCCACAATTAAAAAATTGATACTTATTGGTATTTTAATTTTTGGATTTCTATTTTTTACGGTAGAAGATATTTTTACTTTTGTTTTTGGTCAAAAGTGGCAAATTGCAGGAGAGTATGCAAAAATATTGATGCCCCTGTTTTTTATACGCTTTATCAGTTCAACAGTAAGCGTAATAAATACAGTTTTTGAAAAAAACAGAAACGGACTCTATATCAATATTTTGCTTCTGCTTACAGCACTGTCGGTTATTTGGTTTGCCCATATTGCCAATTTGCCGCCAAAAAAATTTTTTGAACTTTTCTCTTTTGTAATGAGCATAGAGTATCTTCTGTTTTTATTTTATTACTATAAACTTGCAAGAGGTGATTATGAAAAAAATATTGATTAAATTATATACCCAATTTTGCAAAATTTTAGTTTTTATCTTTTATCCTCAAAAAAAAGAGTTGGCCAAGTGGAATGCCTGTGCGGTTAAAAGATATATCTTGCCGCAAAAAATACTTAATATAAATGGAGCAAGAAAGATACCGTGGCCTGTTCATTTTACTTCAAATGTAAGCGGTAATATAAAAACGGGATACTTAACAACACCGGGGATGATGCCGGGAATTTACATTAACGGGATGAACGGCATAGAGTTTGGCGACAATGTCTATATTGCAGCCGGAGTCAAAATAATAAGCGCAAATCATGATTTAAATGATTATAGCAAACATACAAAAAGCGCCCCCATAGTTATAGGCAGCAATGTGTGGATAGGCGCAAATGCTATTATTCTGCCCGGCGTAAAAATTGCCAACGGATGTGTAATAGGCGCAGGTGCAGTTGTAACAAAATCTTTTGAAAAAGAAAATTGCGTAATTGCCGGAAATCCTGCAAAAATTATTAAGGAAAAATAGATGCCAAATATTCAGCTGCAAAAAGGGGAGTTTTGGGAAAAGTCTTGGAAAAAACATATACAAGACTATTTAAAAGCCCCTCCAAGAGCAGGAATTTTTATAGCAAACTATTTTAAAAATATTAAAACAGTTTTAGAAATTGCAGGCGGAAGCTGCAGAGACAGCCGTTATTTGGCAAATATTGGCTACAAGGCAACAGGGAGCGATTTTGATGAGAAAACTTTAAACTATTTGCAAAATGAACTTTTTATTAACGATAAGCTAAATTACTCAAAACAGGATGCATTTAACTTAACATTTGCAAACGATAGTTTTGATTTAATTTTTCATAACGGATTTTTTATATATTTTAATGATGAACAGATAAAACAGATGTTAAAAGAGCAGGCAAGGGTTGCCAAAAAATATATTGTTTTTTTTGTTCACAATTCTAAAAATAAAAAACTGGTAAAGATATTTGAAAATAAGGCAAAGAGTGATGAGCTTTATAAAGTCCGTTTTTTTAATGCAGCCAAAACGGTTGATTTAATTAAAAACAGTTCAATTAATTACAAAAATATAAAAATTAAAAAATTTGGCGGCTTTTATGACCTTTTTTATAAAAAATTTTTAAAAGGGTGGATTCCAAACCCTGTTTATCCTTTTAGAAAATTGCTTATTCCAAAGCTGTATCAATTGCAAAAATGGGAAAACACAGAGAGAATTTGCTGTATTGTCGAGTTGGAAAAATGAAAAAAGTATTAATTTTAGAAGCAGAATTAAACCAGGCAATCTCTATTGCTAAATATTTAAAAAAGTTTGGCAAATTTCAAATAACGGGCGCTGTAAAAACAGATACAAGAAAGAGTTATGAATATTACGACAAAACAGCACCCGCCGACTGTTTAAATGCGGATATTTCCAATTATGACTATATAATACCCACTGGAGCCAGCAGCAGTTACAAGATGCTAAAGCGCTACAAAAGATTAAATTATAATAACGGCATAAAACTTACAGATACAAATTTAATAGTTTATGACAAAAATAAAATGTTAAAAATTGCCCAAAATTTAAATATTCCTGTGCCAAAAACCGCATACAGCAAAGATGAGATAGAGAGCTTTCCTGTTTTTTATAAAGAGAGTTTTGAAAAAGGGGGCGGGGTAAGAGGTATAGCAAAATCAAAAAAAGAGCTGCCTAAATACGATGGTTTAATTTACCAGGAGTATATTAATACCCCTGCCACTTACGGTGTCGGATTTTTAGCTGATGAAGGAAAAATTTTAACCTTTTTAATACATAAAGAGGTTATTAGCTATCCAGTAAGCGGAGGCTCTGCAGTGGTTATAGAAAAATTTTACGATAAAAGGCTGCTTGAATATACGCAAAAATTGCTAAAAAAAATAGATTACAGCGGCTGGGGGCTGGCAGAGTTTAAATATTGCAAAAAAAGAGATGATTTTGTTTTTATGGAAATAAATGGAAAATTGTGGTCCTCTATTGAATTTATGTTTTTAAACAATTTTGAGTTTTTAAATATTTTATTTGATATTGACTATAAAATTAAAACCGAAAAAAGGGTTCTTTTTATAAACAGGCTGCTAAAATACGATAAAATAGATATATTTAAAAATTTAAAATACATATTTACTTCGCATATTGTTGCTGAATCTTCAGTGGTTTATCAAGTTGTGCGAAAATTAATACCGGATAGTTTAGTAAATTTAATAAAGAGATTGAAGAGTGTTAAAAGTTAAAATTCCAAATAATAATTTAGCAGAAAGAGAATATATTATAGATGTCATTTTTGATGAATTTTTGGGATTAGATTATATATTGGAGCCGGTTGACGGTTTAGATAGCTGGGTTATAGAGTTAAACGGCAAAAAGCTGACTGTTAAAGACAGTTTTTTTAACAGATTTCCAAAAGAGTTAGAGTATTTAAAGTTGGAAAATATTCCAAAAAGAATTGAAGAGTTGGATATTTTTGCCGCCTCTTTTTTTATGCTGACACGCTGGGAAGAGTATGTTAATCCTGCCAGAGATAAGCATAACAGATTTCCAGCAAATAAGAGCTTGGCTTTTAGGCAGGGGTTTTTAAATAAGCCCATTGTAAACGAGTATGTAGAGCGGTTAAAAGAGCAGCTTTTAGAGATGGAGAGCGGTTTAAAATTTAAAAAGAGAGAGTTTAAAGTTTTTATAACACACGATGTGGATGAAATATATTTTTGGAAAGGTTCGAAACAGTTAGCCAGGGTTGTTTTGGGCGATATTGTAAAGAGAAAAGATTTATCCCTGGCTTTAAATAGGATAAAAGAGTTTATATCGGTAAAATCGGGAAAAATCAGTGACCCTTATGATACATTTGACTGGTTAATGAGTGAAAGCGAAAAAATAGGGGCAAAAAGCAGATTCTATTTTATGAGCGGCGGCGTTACGCAGTATGACAACAGATACAAAATAGATGAAAAAAAAGCGCTAAATCTGATAGAAAAGATAAAAAAAAGAGGGCACATTATAGGAATTCACCCATCATATAACGCTTATAACAGTTTTGAGCAGTTTAAAAGCGAAAAAGATGCTTTAGAGAGAGCTTGCAAATGTAAAATAGATGAAGGCAGAGAGCACTATCTGCGCTTTAGTGTGCCTATAACTTGGCAAATTTGGGAAGATAACAGTATGAGGGTTGACAGCAGCTGCTGCTATGCAGATAGCGAAGGGTTTAGGTGCGGCACAGGAGATGAATTTAGCGTATTTAATATTTTAACAAGAAAAAAGCTTAAACTTAAAGAGAGACCTCTGGTTTTTATGGATGATAACTTTTACAGTTATAAAAAGCCAGATTTTACAGAGGCAAAAAAATTAATTAAAGAGCTTTTTGAAAACGCTAAAAGGTATAATTCGCAAATAACTATACTGTTTCACAACTCAATTTTTTACGGAAAGAAAAATATCGATTTTAAAAAACTGTATAAAGAAATTTTGGAGTTAAAATGAGCAGACTGCAACTGTTTATAAAATATTTAAAAAACAATAGGCTTTTAGAGTATGAGCAGATAATAAAAAAAGCTTTGCAAAACGGATACGAAGTTATCAGCCTGCGGGATTTTGTATTAAAAAATTATGACAGCAGCAAAAAGCTGTTTATATTGCGCCATGATGTTGACCATTTTAGCAGCGGAACGCGGGCAATGTTTGAGATAGAAAAAAAATATGGCGTAAAGAGCAGTTTCTATTTTAGAAATTCTACATTTAAACCAAAATTAATGAGAGCAATCGAAGCGTATGGAAGCGAAGCCAGTTCGCACTTTGAACCGGTTGCCGATTTTGTTAAAGCAAACGGGATTAAAAGCAAAGAGGAGTTAGAGAAGGTTAAAAATTGGAAACAAAGATGCTTAAATATTTTAAAATCCGATTTGGAGCGCTTTAGAAACCTGCTTGGTATTGAGTGCCTTACGATTGCAAGCCATGGCGAGTATGAAAACAGGCTTGTCGGCATCCCAAATAACTATTTAACAGAATCTAAAGAGAGTTATGAATTTTTAGATATAAAGC
>JALVXO010000229.1 GCA_027022775.1 Campylobacteraceae bacterium | reverse complement strand
ATACTTATCCTTGTTTTTTTGTTAGCAATATATAAAATTATTTCTTTGAAGTCAAGAAAAAATCTTAAAAAAAGCTAAAAAAGTCAAAAAAATTCAAATTTTTATTTTGTGCTTTAATTAATTTTTCAATTTATTTTTAACATATTTTTTATAAGTGTGGTAGTATAATAGCGGAATTATGTTGCTATTTGCAAAAATATAAAAAAATAAAAAAAGGTATAAAAAATGAAAAAACTCTTTATCGCACTATTTGCTTTTGTTTGGATAAACGGGTTAATAGCTGGTGAAATAGATGACGGGGGCAGCAATGACCCTGAAATTACTGTTATCGAGAGTAAAACTGTTACAGAAGGCAATTCAGGTACTAAAAGCGTTAAATTGACTGTAAAAATAGATGAGTGTCCAGATACTAGAGATATTAAATTGCGATTTTCAACAAGAAATGGAACTGCTAGATATTATGATGATGATTATAAGCAAAAGAGCGGTACGGTTACTTTTGCTAAAGATAATTGTGATTTGACAAAAACATTTTATGTAAAAATTTTTGGAGACACCAAAGAGGAGGATGATGAGTATTTTTATGTAGATTACAGTGATAATGGAACCAACTCATGGAATCCAATGTCGCCGCATCAAAATTATCATTGGAAAAATGGAAATGATGTAACGGAAATAACCATAGAAAATGATGATGGAGTTGTACTTGATGCTGGAAAATATTTAGTTGATTCAAACGGTAATTATCAAGATTATGCAGCTTATAATGTGAATGATACTATAACTTTTGTGATTATTGCTCAAAATCAAGGACCAAACAGTACGCAAATAAATGTAGAAGATGAGTTAACAGACGCTGTCAGTTTTATTCCGGGTTCTCTCCAGATACTTAATGATGTTGATAATTACAGCTGCAGTTACGACAGCAGCGAGCACAAAATTACTTGCGGAGGCAGTCATGTATTTGCTCCTGATACCGAGGCTAAAATAACTTTTAAAGCCAAAGCAATACGAGAAGGGGATTTTGATAACTATGTTTATATTACCGATAATAATGGAGAACATAGAAATGGAGATCATGTAGATTTTAGGATTTCAAACCTTGGCAACGGTGTGGGGATAACAAAAAGCGTAGATGTAAACAGTGCCCAAATTGGAGATTATGTTAACTTTACGATTAAAATTACAAATAATACCTCTATACCCAGGGTGTTAAAAATTAAAGACTGGTTTCCAACTACACAATCTGGTGAAAGAAATACAGGCACTACGTATAATGCATTTGAGTATATTTCATATCAAGCTTTCTATAGCGGTGCTCCTACAAATAATGTGACATGTAGAAAGAAAAACAGTTCTAATGGCCCTTTGATTGTTTGTAAAAATAAAAATAGATATAAAATCAGTCCGGGAAAATGGTACACAGTAAAAATTAAAGCAAAAGTTTTAAAAACTGGAAGATTGTGCAACAGGGCGCATGCATATGTTAAACTTGGCAGCGGAAATAATTATATGAAGACCGGGTATGCAGATGCCTGTTTAAATGTTGGCGGAAACAGTGCGCCTGTAGTTAACCTTGAAAATAAAACAGCATATGCAGGTTCTAACTTTACTTATAATATAGAAAATGCAGTCAGCGATCCAGATGGCGATCCTGTAAATATAGAGGTTGATAATTTACCTCAAAGCTTTATTTATCAAAATGGTAAAATTAAAGCAAGGCCTGTGGATGTGGCGCCAGGGGTATATACTGTAACAGTAAAAGCAACAGATGACCCAAGTTCACGGGGGGAACAGCCTAAAACAACTACAAAAACTTTCAAAATAACGGTAACTTATCCAAGTTTAGTTGCAACAGATAACAGTTATACAATAGGGGTAAATGAAACATTAAACGGAAATGTTATTACAGATGATACAGGAGATGGAAGCGACAGCGGGTTTAATTTAAAAGTGGTAGATTATACACGCCCTTCTAATGGTACATTTACTATAAGAGAAAATGGTGAGTTTTCTTTTAAACCTGATCAAGATTTTAAAGGAACTGTATCTTTTACTTATACTGTAAAAGATGGCTCTGGTTCAACAGCAACTGCAAATGTTACCATAGAGGTTAAAACCCAGTTTAATTCAGAGTTTAAGGATTTTGAAATAATAAACCCTTTAGAGACAAGAAATATTATCGGAAACTATGTAATTGCAGGTAATACTGTAGAGTGTGTAACAGATATAAAGCTGCCGGATGATTTTAATATATCAGATTATATAGATAACTTCCCTGCTAGCGGAAAATGTGTTAATAACAGATCTTATTACAACAATAAATATGTAGTCAAATATATAGATATAGACAGCAACAATAAAACATGGAATTCATCTTCGTCATATTTTACAATTCCTGACTCTTACCTAAAATTGCCAAACGGCAAAGGAATTGTCTGGGCGGGGCTGTTTTGGCAAGGCAATGTAAATAACAGTTATGCATTTACAATAGGCGGAACTCCTTATCTAAATTTACAAAGAAGAATGGATTGGGATTCCAGCGGCAACATAGTTACAAAATATATTGCTCCGGGCTTTACTTTCGGTCCTTTAGATATTACGCAAACTAGGGCAAATAAGGTATTGGTAAAAATTGACGGAGAGTCCCAGTATCATGAAATAGAAGCCAGCCGCTTCTATTATGATACCGAAGATTATGGGGATAACGGCGCAACTTATGCAGCATACGCTGATATTACCAGCTTATTGCAAAGCAAAGATTTAGATAAAGGGCGCCATAAAATAACAGTGGCAAATATATTAACAAATGAAGGGCTTGAAAAAGACAATGGAAACTATGGCGGCTGGTCGCTTGTTGTTATTTATAAAGAGAACTTCTTTGATGGAAGAGCAAGAAATATATCTATATATAATGGATTTACTGCAGTAGATAACACAACCCACGGTTCCCAGCAGATAAAAATTTCCGGCTTTAAGTTGCCAAAAACCGGCACTGTACACTCTAAGTTTTCTGTTTTTGCAGGGGAGGGTGAGTATGTTTACGGTTCTCCTTTTAAAGATGATGATGGCAATGAGTGGTATGATACTATGAGAATTAAAAGAACGCTTTCAAGTGATGGCGATACTATGCCTGGTGCAGAGAATGCAAATAATATTTTCGATTCTAAGCTGGCAAATATCGAAAGGGAAAATATAGGAGATAACAATATAGAAAACACTAACGGTATTGATATTGATACTTATGATGTATCTAATATTATTACAAATTACAGAAATATAGATGAAAATATTAACAGTGTATTTATTTCAATAAGTTCAAATAAAGATTATATTACACCAAGTATGATAGCATTCTCTACAGAGCTTTATGCTCCAAAAATTTGTTATGATGCAGATGTAAAAATAGGAAAGTATATAGATATAGAAACTGATGATAGAAACTTTACAGCATATAATGTGTTTAACCAACCATTGCAGATGAAAATAATGATTAAATCACAAGAGGCGGATTTTGATCTTTTAGATACAAAAATGGCAGTAAACTTTACTCCAGATGATGTGTTTAAATATATTCCAGGCGCATCAAAAACAACTTATCCTAATACTTATGAGTATATAAATGCAACCGACACAGATTCTGATACAGGAGAGATTGCAATAGGCCACAGCCCTACAGTTAACGGCGGTACACTAAAAGCAAAAGAGTTTACCTACTCTAAAATGTATTACAATTTTAATAAAGACCATTTTGAGGGCAAGTTTGATGTTTTGGTAGATGCAAAAGTGTCTTTTGACGGGGTGCATAAAGTAGAATATAAGTTAAGTACAAAAGTTCCTAAAGGTTCACTGTTTCATATTTCAAAATGTCCTAGCAACCCTGTATATAGCCCTGTTTATGGAACATTTAATATAGAAAGAGGAGATGCAAAAGATAGCGATGCTCCAGCAGACAGATACTCTTTAAATACACAGGTTGTAGGAGTGCCTTATAAAATTTCTGTAGTAAGCTACAAAAAAGGTTCAGACGGACAGTATGATGTGCCAAACAGTATAAAAACCGCAGTAGAGCTGGAACTGATTGATGCAAGTACTTTTGATAACAATAGCAGTGCAGGCTTTGACTCTATCTGTAACGATCCAGACACTTATAGCGGCGGATTGCTTGTTAACTTTAATAATGAATCAAGAAAATATATAACAGTGCCAAATGATTTCCCTGAAATTAACGGAACAAAAACATATCCGGAAAATTTAGCTTTAAGAAATGCGGCATTTAGGGTTTGGGTATTAACAACAAGAGAAAATGATGAGGATAAAATAGTTCCGTATAACTGCTCAAGCCAGCAAGATGCAATGTGTTTTGAGCAGGTATATAAAAATTATTATAAAGATACCGACCTTTACTGCAGGGATAAATGCAGCAACAGTACCGGCAGTACATGTTATGACTGTTTAAGAAAACATTATGCCAAACCTGTATGTTCAAGAGACAATTTTGCCATAAGACCAGTAAGTTACAGAATAAAAGTTTATGACAATAATGAAACCAATTCTGAAGATAAAAGAACTTTTGCAAATAATAAAAATGATTCCAATTACGATATTGCCGCCGGTTATCTGTATGGTTTGGATATCAATGCAACCAGATACGGCATAAAAGATGAAACAGCTTACGGTTATTACCTCGATGTATTTGGGAAAGAAAATAAAAAAGCAGCTTATGCAAAATTTGCAGATACAAATCCGGCCGATTGCAACGATACATCAAATAAGCCGGTGCATGTAAAGCTGTTTAACGGTTCTGCCGTTGAGCAGGAGACTCTGCAAGATAATAACTCATCTCCAGTAAACGGGCTTGTAATAAATAATACAGGAAAATATAAGCTGCATATAGAAGATTCGGACTGGACTTTGGTTGACCAAAAAGGGTATAAATATAAACCGTTCCCGCAGCGTGCAGATTGTGAGGCAAACAGCACTGCTTTTGATGCTGACAGTTTAATATCATTTAAAGGATGTAAAATCTCTTCACAATATGAACCTAAATATTACGATTTGGGTCTTGTGTCTCACCCTTATATGTTTGGATTAGACGGTTTAAATGTAACTCCAAACCCTGATACTGTAGCGGACTTTATATATATAAACAATTTAAGAGATACAAAACATTTAATACCGACAAAAGATGTAATGGCTATGAATATTTACGGTAATATTTATGCTATGGGTAAAAATGGCGGCCTGCTGACAAACTATACCAAAGGGTGCAGTGCTAAAAATATTAATATAACATTATGGTATGATTTAATTAAAGATACAAGCAGTGCCCCAGCAGCCGCTGATGAGGCAGTAACAAACAGTAATAAAATAGATTATTCCCTTTATGTACCAGGCATCGATACAGATGTAAATGTGTATCAGGCTGTAGGTGCGGCGATAAATATTGATTATAATAAAAACTATTTTGATGACTCTAACGGTTCTGTTTTAGGTGCTGCTAAATTTAACGGATATTTTAATTTTGAAAGAGAGTTTAATAATCCGGTAAATCCGTTTAAATTAAAATTTGGCAAAATGAGGGTAAAAGCAGATAACGACAGATCCAATGCAAATTTAAGCGGATCTTATATACCAAAAACAGAAGAAGATTTAAATAAAACTGTAAATGTTTACTATGCTAGAGTTGAATCTCAAAACGATTTTTATGATGATATTTATGAAAATAGAGTTAATACTCCTGTTATGATTTCAATATATTGCGATAAATCTTTGGATTTTTGTAACTATTTTGGAATAGATACAAATACAAGCAATGCAACAGACGAGTATAACTGGTGGTTATCTAAAGCACATAATGCAGCTTTAGGAGACGGTAAGGTTCTTTTAGAAGCGGATGATGCAAACAAAGCCAGTGTGACACCTGGTGAGATTACAGATTTTGTAAATGGAATTGCTCAAAATGTTTATGTAAATGCTTTAGATGATGAACATAAACCTTACACAGTACGTATAGTACCGACAGAAGAGATGATAAGAAATTACCCCTGGCTTCTTTATAATAATGGTGTAAACAATATTGCTCCTGCTTATATATATAAAGTAAGATTTGTACAAAACGCTTCGGCATGGTCAGGAAAAGGAAAAACAGGGCATACAATAGATGTAAATACCAGCGGCAGAAAAACCAAAAAAGCTGATTGGTAATTTAATAAAAAACCCTTGCCAGATACAGCCCGTTTGGCTGGGCTAGGGTAGTGAAATGTTTTGTTTTTGTGTTTAATTGCTCTTTTAACTGCTTTAAAGCAAGAGTGCCGTTTTGAACCTTTAGTGCGCCCTCTGTCATCATTCTGACTTGTGAGCGCAGGTAGCCGTTGGCGAAGAAGTAAACGGCGTAATAGTTTTTTATTTTTAGAAGTTTTACTTTTTTAACTGTTCTAATATCGCTGCTTGTGGAGCTGCCTTGTTTTTTGAAATTTTGAAAATTGTGGGTGCCTTCAAAAAGTTTTAAAGCTTCTTGGAATAGGGCAGGGTTTACTATTTTATAATGAGATACATATTCTTTTTCAAATACGCTTGGCGGGGTTGTTTTGATTAAATAGCGGTAAACTCTTGTTTTTGCATCGTATTGGGCGTGGAAGTTAGGTGAAACCTCTTTTATATGCTTTATTTGGATAAACTGCAGCTTTTGGTTTAGCCTTGTTTTTAACTCTTTTAAGTTTTTTTTCTGCCAAAACTGCGGCAAATCAAAATGCACAACTTGCCCCGTAGCATGCACCCCTTTGTCGGTTCTGCCGCTGCCTGTTATTTTGCTCTCTATCCCTAAAGATTTAAGGGCAGCTTCCAAAGTTTGCGAAACGGTATTATCGGTTCTTTTTTGTCGCTGGAAACCTTGGAATTTGGAACCGTTGTATGCGATTGTTGCTTTTATTCTCATATTGATTTCCTTAAGTTTTTTGCTTGCGCAAAAAAAGCTAAGAGCTAAGAGCTAAGAGCTTAGAGCAGAGAGCTAATAAAGTGGCTTCGCCTTTTTTTAAGCGGCGAAGCCTCATATATTAAAACGCGGCGTAGCTGCCCCTTGTAGCTCTAAGCTCTTGGCTTTCCACCGAGATTCTTCGCTTCGCTCAGAATGACGATAAAACTTAGCATCCCGTCATTCCCAACTTGATTGGGAATCCACGGTTTTTGTAACCAATAATTTTTGTATCCTTTCTTTTATGCAGCATTACACCAAAACTTTAAAACGGTTCTATCAGATTGTCGCAAAAATAGTTAAAATCTTTGATGTTTTTTGTAACTATTTGCAAATTATAAACTTGAGCAGTAGATAAAATAAAATTATCAGCCATTTTTATTTTTCTGTTTTTTAGATTTATTAAAGCTTGTTCAACTATTTTTTCCGAAAGCGGTAATATTTTAAATGTTTTTAAAAAATTTTTTACAATTTCTTCTTCGCCGGGAGAAAAGTCAAAATTTAAGACTTCGTAATAAGTTATTAAAGATATTGATGAGAGGCTGCAATATCTGTCTATAAACTTTTTGGCATTACTGTTGCCGTTTAGGTAATAGATGATAATATTGGAATC
>JALVXO010000228.1 GCA_027022775.1 Campylobacteraceae bacterium | reverse complement strand
AGAGCTTCCGTTTCCAATTGAAGGAAGCGTAATATATTTTGTTGGACCGACTCCTCCAAAACCTGGCGACCCTATTGGAAGCGCAGGGCCTACAACAAGCTACAGAATGGACAGTTACTCTCCGACACTGCTAAAACACGGCTCTTTGGGTATGATAGGCAAAGGAAAAAGAAACCAGGCAGTAAAAGATGCCTGTGTTAAATATGGCGGAATTTACTTTGGTGCAACAGGCGGTGCGGGTGCACTTTTGGGTAAAAAAATCAAATCTGCAGAAGTTGTAGCTTACCCTGAATTGGGTCCTGAAGCGGTAAGAAAAATAGTAGTAGAAGATTTCCCTGTAACTGTAATTAACGACACTTACGGCAACGACCTTTACCAAATGGGAAGAGAGCAGTTTGAGGTAAAAGATTAATTTAGGGCTTTTGCCCTGAATATAAATTGTTTTACGCTTTTAAAATATAAATATATTTTCCGCTTCCATTAATAGCTGGATGCAACGCCATTTTGGATACTTTTTTTAGGTTTAAATCATTAATAGTGTTTTCAATAAATGTTTTAGTGTTAATAGGATTTAACTCTTCGTAATCTTTTTTTATCTCTTTTAGTAGTTTCAATATTTCTATATATAAAGCTAAAGAGTCATCGTAAGCGGAGTTAAAATCATTTAAACTTTTTATTATCTGTTCAATTATAAAGATTGCGGTTTGAGTTTTTTGATTAATAGCAAAATAGAAAGCTTTTGGAAGTTTTTCTCTAATTTTTGTATACAGATTCAATTCAGCCGAATCCATCTCTTGCTCTTTTAGTTGAATCATAAGTTCCAGTGCTCTATAAAGCTTTAGAGTTACAGTTTGGTTTAATATTTTACTGCTGTTGCTTAATTCTTCTAATGTTAATATATAAAAATGATCTTTTTTAAGTTGCAGAGAAGTTAATTCGTTAACACTTTTTATTAATTTTGCATTATATTTTAAAGATAATTTTAAAGCTATCTGTTCTTCTAAATAATTTATAGGATTTTTAGGGATATTATAAAAATCTCTTTTTTGCAGCTCTTCAGAGACAGTTGTTTTTTTTATGAAGTTTAAGACTGTGTTGAATTTTGAATCGGTTTCGAGGTTTTCTTTGTTTATGATATTTTCTATTGCGCCGCTTAAACCGCAGAGGGTTGAGAAGATGTAGTAGTGCACCTCTTTATTGGCAAGTTGTTCAATAATTTGGACATATTTTGTTTTTTTGGGGTGTTCTATAGGATAGATAGACCTAAAAATTGCGCGGCAGATGGTCTCCTGTTTGGAGAGATGGACAATATTTTGAAGAATATCTTTTGTCGGTTTGTCGAAAAAGAGGTCATTTTTTATATAAATCTCTTCGTTTAACCCTTTTATTTTGACTATGGCAGTTGCGCCGCTGCTTAAAGCTTTGATTTTAGAGTTGCCCTCCAGCGTGGCAACTGAACCTTTTTCTAATACTTTGGAGTTGTCTATAGATACAAGAAGCCCGTTTAAAATTTCCAACTCTATCTGCGAACTGGGTTTTTGGTTAAATTGGAAAAACTCATTTGGCAGAAGCGAGAGTTTGTAAATTGTGGTGTTGCTCTGCTCATCTTTGCTAATAAGTGTGAAATTTACCCTGTTTTCATC
>JALVXO010000227.1 GCA_027022775.1 Campylobacteraceae bacterium | reverse complement strand
ATTAGCTGTATCTTCTGCGAAGGCAAAGGGTGCCGCGTTTGTTCGCACACAGGCTGGCTGGAAGTTTTAGGCAGCGGTGTGGTTGACCCGAATGTCTTTAAAGCGGTAGGTTACGAAGATGTAAGCGGTTATGCGTTTGGTTTGGGTGTAGAGAGATTTGCTATGCTTTTACACAAAATTCCTGATTTGCGCTCGCTGTTTGAGGGCGATATTCGTTTATTGGAGCAGTTTAGATGATAGTTACAAGAAGTTGGTTGCAAGAGTATATAGATTTAAGCGATATAAGCAACGGAGAGTTATGCAAAAAATTTAACGAAATAGGTTTAGAGGTAGATTCTGTTACAGAGCACAAAATCCCCGCAAAAGTTGTAGTGGGCGAAGTGCTAGAGTGCCAAAAACATCCAGATGCCGACAAATTGAATGTCTGCCAGGTTAATATCGGTTCCCAAACCGTGCAAATTGTCTGCGGCGCAGCAAATGTGGTAAATGCAAAATATGTTGCGGTTGCCACTATCGGCGCGGTGCTGCCTGGTGACTTTAAAATTAAAAAGGCGAAACTGCGCGGGGTTGAGAGTTATGGCATGATATGCTCAAGCACCGAGCTTGGTTTGCCAAAGCTTGAAGACGGCATTATGATATTAGATGACAGCATCGGCAAGCTGGAAGTTGGCAAAGAGTTAAACGAGTATGAAAAAGTTGCCGATACGGTTATAGAGCTTGAACTTACCGCAAACAGGGGTGATTGCTTAAGCATTAGAGGGGTTGCAAGAGATTTGGCAAGCGCATTTAAAAAAGAGGTTTACCCTTACAATTACGAGCCCAAAATTAAATCTATAATAGGGATTGCAAAAGAGTTGAGTATAAGCCAAAAGTGTGATTTTCCTGGGGCTTTGGAGTATACAACTGTCTCTTGCAACGAATTTAAATGCAATTTTCTGCACAGATTGCGATGCGCATTTGCAGGGCTTGAGCCAAAAGATGAACTTGATGCCCTTTTATCTTACGCAACGCATGCAAGCGGAGTGCTTTTAAGAGCTTACGACTGCGAAAAACTTACAAAATGCGAAGAGAATAAAGCGCAAATCTCTATTGAGATGCCAAAGGAAAATGTTGTTGAGGTTAAAAGCGGCGAGAAGCTGCTCTCTATTGTGGGTGTTAACCAAAACGAAGAGTATAAAGCGTCTCAAAACTGTCCAAAAGTGCTTTTGGAAGCAAGCTACATAGAGCCCGAATTTGTAGTAGAGGGTGTTTCTAGCAATGGCTTAAAAACAGATGATTTGTATTATAAAAGCTCAAGAGGCAGCGAGCCGCATATAACTTTTGGAATACACAGGCTGCAAGAGGTAATAGACAGCTCTAACGAAGCGACATTCTCAAGCAGCACAATTAAAGTTGGGCAAGAGCCCGCAAGCCGCCTTGTGCCGATTAATATAGATGAACTTAACGCAATAATCGGGGATGAAATCAGCAAAACTGAAATCGCTTCGATTTTAAAAGGGCTTGGCTTTGATATGCATAAAGTGGGTGAAAACGCTTACCGTGTAGATGTGCCGCCGCACCGCCACGACATAGCAAACGACCAGGATATTGCCGAAGAGATAATGCGAATTTACGGGATTGACAATATCAATTCCAAACCGTTGACGCTTGTAGAGGAGAATAGAATAACCGATGCATATTTAAGATACAAAGCGTTAAGAGATATGCGCCAAAGAGCGGTCTCTAGCGGTTTTTACGAAGCTATTACCTATGCGTTTGGCAGCAAAGAGATGCAAGAGAAATACGGTTTTGAGTGCGTAGATGAGAGTCTGGAGCTTTTAAATCCGATTGTTAACGAATTAAACACAATGCGCACTACAATTTTGTTAAACCTTTTGGATGCCGCAAGCCGCAATGTTAAATACGGTAAAAGAAGCGTTCCGCTTTTTGAAATAGGCACGGTTTTTGACAGTAAGCGCCAAGAAAGCCAAAAAGCGGCATTTATTTTCAGCGGTTTTGAGAGCAGGGCAAGCGTGGTAAACAGCGCCAAAGGGGTTAAAATCGATTTTGCAGCATTTGTTGAGAAAATCGGCAATGTAATCGGCGAATTTGAGCTGAAAAAATGCGAAGCAAAAAACGCCCTAATGCACCCGTTTGTAAGCGCAGCGGTAATTAAAGATGGCAAAGAGGTTGGCTTTATAGCCAAACTTCACCCGCAGGCTGCTGCAGATTTTGATTTGGATGAAACATTTATTGCCGAACTTGATTTAGAAGCGGTTCTGCCAAAACATAAAAATGCATCCGCACTCTCAAACTTCCAGGCGGTTAATAAAGATTTGTCGGTAGTAGTAGAGGGCGATTTAAGCTTTTATGAAGTTGCAAAAGCGCTAAAAGAGTTCAAAACCAGCCAGCCGCTGCTTAAAGATTTCTACCCGCTAGATATCTATACAGATGATAGCTTGGGAGATAAAAAGAGTTTAACAATCAGATTCGCCATCCAATCAGACACCGCGACACTAAGCGATGAAGAGATAGAAAGCGTAATGAATTCTATTTTAGAGCTTCTAAAAGAGAAATTCGGCGCGGAGATTAGGTAGGTTAAAAGCCTAAAGCCAAAGAAGTGCGGTATAATCGTTGTTCTGCGAAAGTGTAAACCGGTTTATAAACCCAAAATATTAAAACACCTTTACTTATTTTAACTTTCTATCTCTTTCTGCCTCTGCGGTTAATGCTTTCCAGTTTTATTTTATTGGTTAGAAATTGGTATTATTTCTGCAAAAATAGTGATTTGTCTCCTTCTCTTTTTGGTATAAAAAAGAAAAATTACAGAAATTACACTTTATAAAATGTAATTTTATGATATAATACATTTTGTATCCTAAAAAAGGAAAAGATATGTTAAGTAAAAGTCAACTTTTTGAGATACTGCTAGATTGGAATTATTGGGATAGGGAGTTTCCTAAAACTGTTTCTAGAAAAAGATATGAAGATAAAATAGCTAAATTAAGTAAATCCGGTGAAGCAGTTGTAATAAAAGGGGTTCGGCGTTGTGGAAAATCTACGCTGCTTATTAACGAAATGAAACGGCTTGCAGCAAGCGGCGTGCCAAAAGAGCAGATGCTGTTTATTAATTTTGAAGATGTGCGGCTAATTGGCCATTTGAGTGTGGAGCTTTTGGGGCTTATTAAAGATACATATATGGAATTTATTAATCCGCAAGGCAAACCTTATATCTTTTTGGACGAAGTGCAAAATATTGAGTATTGGGAGAAGTGGGTTAATACTGAGTTAGAGTTAAAAAAATCCCATATTTATATTACGGGTTCTAACTCTTCAATGTTAAGCAGCGAAATAGACACAGCTCTTAGCGGGCGGTATGTGAGTGTAGAGGTTTACCCTTTGAGTTTTAAAGAATATTTGCTTTTTAAGGGTATAGAAGTAAAAAATAAATTGGAATTGATAAGCCAAAAGCATTTGATTAACCGTGAGTTTAGGGCATTTATCAGCGAAGGTGGATTTCCTAAAAGTGTAGAGTATTCACACAATAAAGATAAACAAAAAGAGTTGTTAGAGAGTTACTTTGACTCAATACTTCTTAAAGATATAGTTGCAAGGTTTAAACTTAAAAATTTTAAAGTTTTAGAAGATTTATCAGCATTTTTACTCTCTAACAGCGGAACTTACCACACAATAAACAGACTTAAAAACAGTTTTTCTATCTCTTATGATATGGCAAGAGATTATGTGGAGTATTTGGAAAAAGCTTATATGATTTTGGCAATTAGCAAGTTTGATTACTCTCTTAAAAAACAGCAAGCCAATGCTAAAAAATTTTACTCAATAGATTTGGGATTGTCTAATTTGCTTAGAGTTCCAAACATTAAAACCAAAGGGCAAGATTTAGAAACAGTTGTTTTGCTGGAGCTGCTGCGGAGAGGATATAAAGTTTATTACTACAAAACCAAAGGCGATTTAGAGTGTGATTTTGTGGTTGAAAAAAATAGAGAGATAACAGAGCTTATACAGGTAACAGCAAGCTTAAATGATGAAAAGACACGAAAAAGAGAATTAACTCCTTTTCCTAAAGTTGTAGAAGAGTTAAATTTAAAAAATGTCAAAAAGCTTGTTTTATGCGAAGATAGCTCAGAAATTTTAAATAACGGGGTGGAGGTTGTTAATATTTTAGAGTGGCTGCTAAATTTATGAGTGAATAGTGATAAGTGAATAGTTTTGGAAACATTGCTTTGTAATGGTTTTTTTAAGATTATAGGATGATGCCGTTTTCTGAATGAATCCACGGATTGAGGAAAGCTAAAAGCTAAAAGCCCAAAGCCGGTAATGTAGCGCATTTTGTCATTCCTGCGAAAGTGAGACTGCGCAAAAAGTTAAAATTTCTGTAAAATTACCCATTTCAGTCATTCTGAGCGTAGCGAAGAATCTTGATTGAACGGCAGCAAAGAGATTCTTCGCTTCGCTCAGAACGATGACGATTAAGACAAATATTTTGGACTTTTTACGCACTCTCAAGCAGGAATCCACGGTTTTTTGTGTATTGGCGTATTGGTTACTGGTATACTGGGAGAAGTGTTAAATTTTCCCCAATATACTAATAACCAGTAACTAGTCAACCAATATACATGAATTCTCGCTTTCGCGGGAATTACGGCGTTCTCAACCCTTATCTCTCAATCCACAAACCCAATTTCCTCTTAAAGTAAAATTCAACTCTAAAAGATATAATTTAAATTATAATAATCTAAATTATATAAGGCAGCAGAAAATGTTTGTAAACAGAAACAGCGAATTGGAAACTTTGAATAAAGAGTATCAAAGAAAAGGTTCCTCTTTTACAGTGATTTATGGTCGCAGAAGAGTGGGCAAAACCACGCTGCTAAAAGAGTTTATAAGAGATAAAGAGTCTATTTATTACTATGCTACCGAAGTGAATATTACTATGCAATTAAAATCTTTTACAAAAGATATTTTAAACAGTTTAGGTTTTTCCAATATAGCTTTTGATAGTTTTGAAGATGCCTTGATATTTTTAGCTAAAAATTTAAGTTCCAAAAAACTTATTTTAATTATAGACGAGTATCAAAACCTTGCAAAGATAGATAAAAGTTTCTCTTCAATGCTGCAAAAAGTATGGGATTTATATTTAAAAGAGAGCAATATATATTTAATTCTTTGCGGTTCTGCTCTTTCTATGATGCACTCTGAAGTTTTAAACTATTCCGCTCCGCTTTATGGGCGGGCTACATCTATCATTCAGCTTAAACCGCTTTTGGCAAAATACATTTACGAATTTATACCAAATATTAATAGAGAAGATTTTATGAATATATATGCTTCTTTTGGAACCATTCCTAAATATTTAGAGATGTATCAAAAAAATAAAAGTTTTAAAGAGAATATAAAAGAGTTAATTTTAAATAAAAACTCTTTTCTTTACAACGAAGGGTATTTTTTATTAAAACAAGAAATTAATGAAGTTTCCATCTATTTTTCTATACTGGAAGCTATAAGCAAGGGTGCTAGCAAACTTGGCGAAATATCGGGAATATTGGCAATGAATGGTTCGCAGCTTACAAAATATATAGAAAAACTTATCAGTTTGGGTTATATAGAAAAAGAGACGCCAATCACAGAAAAAAATCCTCTAAAAAGCAAACTTGGGCGATACAGATTTAAAGATAACTTTTTAAAATTCTGGTTCTTTTATGTTTATAAAAACTACAGTTTTTTAGAAATAGATTTATACGATTATGTGTTAAAAGAGATAGATACAAATTTTAATGATAATTTTGTCTCTTTTGCTTACGAAAATTATGTAAAAGAGCAAATATTGCAAAATCCAGTAAAATATTTAGGTTTTGTGCCGTTAAAAATAGGAAGATGGTGGAATAATAAAGAAGAAATCGATTTAGTTGCATTTGATGATAAAAATATTGCTTTTATAGAGTGCAAATGGACAAATAAAAAAGCCGGAGTAAATATATTGCAAAAATTAAAAGAAAAATCCCAATTAATAAAAACCGGTTTGGAAAAACACTATATTATCTTTTCAAAAAGCGGCTTTAGCGAAGCTTTAAATAAAGAAAAAGTTAAATGTTTTACAGAATAAAGTTAAAAGTTAAGCCCTGACCCCGTTTGCATAAAGCCAAAAAGAAACAAATCCCGTCATTCCTGCGAAAGCGAGAGTGCGCAAAAGTTAAAATTTCTGTAAAATTACCCATTTCAGTCATTCTGAGCGAAGCGAAGAATCTCGATAGAACGGCAGTAAATAGATTCTTCGCTTCGCTCAGAATGAAGGTTTAGACAAATTTTGTGAATTTTTTGCGCAGTCTCAAGCAGGAATCCACAGTTTTTGAAACCAGCAAAAAAACGTATTCGGTAACTTGGTGCAGAAAGTAAAATGTTAAAAGTTAAGCCCTGACCCCGAAAAATGTCAGGGGGTCAAAAAAATAATTTTTGTGTATTTAAAATATGCTATAATTAAAATGAACTTAAAAGGAGTCAAAAATGAACAAAAATGCAATCATAAACTACCTAAAAACCCATAAAAAAGAATTTATGCAAAAATATCATGTGGAAAAAATAGGTCTTTTTGGCTCTTATGCAAGAAATGAAGCAAGAGAAGATAGCGATATAGATATTTTTGTTCAGATGAAACCGGATTTTTTTAAGTTAGTAGGGTTAAAACAGCAAATAGAAGAGGATTTGGGAAAAAAAGTAGATGTAATACGAAAACATAAACATATTAAACCTCTTTTGCTTGAAATGATAGAAAAGGATATACACTATGTCTGATAAAGAGTTAATACTGCTCTCTACCCTTGAAGATATTGTTTTTTCTATTGAGCTTATTTTAAGCCGATTTGAAAAAATAAAAAGCTGTGATGATTTTTTAGAAGAAGATGGTTTGGAAAAGCTTGATAGCATTTCAATGCGTCTCATAGCAATTGGAGAGGGATTTAAGAATATTGATAAACTTACCAATAAAACACTACTACCCAACTATCCAAATATTGATTGGAAAGGTGTAAAAGGGATAAGAGATATTTTATCGCATCACTATTTTCAACTGGATGCTGAAACAATTTTTGAGATTTGTGATAACCATTTAGAGGAACTTTTGAGTGTTACAAATAAGATGATAATCGATATAAAAGGTAATATAAAAAATGGCTGATTTTAATTTTAAACACTACTCAAGAGAGATGATGGGAGCTAAAGCAATCAATTTAAACCTAAAGGAAAGACTTTCTTACAATATCAGAAATCTGAAGAATTGCTATTGGCTATTTGTGTATAGGTGTATTTGTTTAACCCAAAATTTGCATTAGAGATTAACAACCTTTAGCAAATCATTTAGCTTAGGGCATTTACAAAAATCTATCAATTAACCTTTGGGTTAACCTTAAGATTTTTGCAAACACCCTAAACTAAAGCATTTGCCAAATCTTTGCTAATTCTAATGCAAAATTTGGGTTTAAAAAAGCTTTCAAGATAATAACAAAATGAATAACATCTTGTTATTCTTGTGAAAGCAGGAATCCAAAGCTTTTGAAACCAGCAAAGAAACGTATTCGGTAATATGGTGCAGAAAGTAAAAGTTAAAAGTTAAGCCCTGACCCCGAAAAATGTTAACCCCAAAACGATGTAAGAACTTTTTTCTTAAGATTTTTTTAAGAAAACCCCCATTTTGGGCAATTTTTTAAAAACAAAAG
>JALVXO010000226.1 GCA_027022775.1 Campylobacteraceae bacterium | reverse complement strand
AAAACGGCTTTTTGCAAGCTTTACGCCTCTTTGAAAATCTATCCAGCCGTTAATCTCCGCAAGTTCCCAGTGCTCTTTTGGTTCAAAAGCAAACTCCCTTGGCTCAAGCACCCTTTTTATCTCTACATTATCATCTTCACTCTCGCCCGGCGGAACCGAATCGTCAGGAAAGTTTGGAACAGTCAGAGCCAGCTTTTGCAGGCGGTTTTCTATTTCATCCGCCTGGGCAGAGAGGGCATTTACTTCATTTTTTAAAGCATTAAGCTTCTCTTTTAATTCGCCAATATCCTTGCCTTGGGCTTTATATGCCCCAAACTCTTTTGAGAGGCTGTTTTGTTCAGCCCTTTTACTCTCAAACTCAGCTTTAGCTCTTTTTTTAAGCGCAAAAAGCTCTTTTAACTCATCCAAAAGAGCGCTATCAATACCTTTTTTAGCCAATCTGGCGCTCGCCTCTTCGAAATTTTTCTCTAAATATTTTAAATCTATCATTTTTTATCCTGTTTTTTGGGAAGGTTGAAGGTTAAAGGGTGAAGGAATATTTTTATTCCCCCTTCTACCTTCTCCCTTAATTAATCAATAAAATTATATTGAAAATAAAATAAGAATAGAGCAGATATTTTAAATAAATTGGGAAGAAAATGGTGTTTTTGGGAAGGGTGTAAGGATGAAGGGCTAAAGGCGAAGTAATATTTTTATGCACTCCTTCAACCTTCTACCTTCAGCCTTCTCCCTTCAGCCTTCTCCCTTAATTAATACTTATAATTCAAACCAAAAGTTATGCCAGAAGTGTGATCAATTCTGTCGCTTGAGCTTAAATTGTATTTGTATCCTAAATCCACATCGATGTTATTGGTAACACTCATTGTTGCACCTATTTGTGCCCCGTAAGTTAAGCTTTTTACATTATCTGTATCGGTATCTAATGAAATCAGCCCCGCATTCAATCCGGCATAAGGGCGGATACCGTACGTGTCAATCATTAATTTATCTTGCCCAAAGAAGAAATAATCAAGTTGTAATAAACCTCTGTAGTAACTGTTTCCATCGCTTGTATTAGGATAACGCTCCAAAATAGCCATTGTTCTCCAGTCAATATTTTGCGCTCCAAATCTTAAACCAAAAGCCATACCGCTGGTGCTTTTGCCTTCAGCTTCAGAATCTATAATCCCAGAAATTTCTAACCCGACAAACGGACCTTCCATATACGAACTTGTAGTTATAGGAACAGATGTGGCTGGAATTTCTGTTTTAGAGCCTACATCATCAATTCCTGCGCTTAATTGAGGATCGCTGCTGCCGTAAGGGTTGCTGGCGCTTAAGGTGTCTTTGTTTTCAGTATAAACTTGAGCAGCTCTTTTGATTTTATTAGTTGGCTGAACATTTGTTAATTTGTTTCCAGCATCAACCGCCAAAGTGCCGTCTATGTTTTCTGCAGCCGCAAAAAACGATGTTAATACCACAGCAGTTGCAATTGTAAGTAACCTTTTCATTTTGAACTCCTTGTAAACCGAAAAAGGTTCATATTTATAAATGTTAAACATAGAATAACATATTTAATATTAAATAATCTTAAAATTTATCTATAAAAAATAAAGTTTTTTGAAAAAATGTACACTATTAATAGAATTAGCAGTTTACTGTATATAAAATTGACAATATTTTTCAGTACAGTTTTGAGTTTGGAATTTCTATAAGATGGATAGCAAGAGCATAAAATGGTAGCAAGGGCGGAACTCGAATCCGCGACCTCCGGCTTATGAGACCAGCGCTCTAACCAGCTGAGCTACCTTGCCACAAAAGAAGTTACAAAAAGTAATTTGTGAGCGAAATAATATCCTTTTTTTCTTAAAATAAAATTAAAAGCGGTTAGTTCGACTTAAAAATATAAACTTAAATTCTAGGTATAAACAAAGTTTAGTCTATTGGACTAAAGAAAATTTAGTTTTTATTTAAAAATCTCTTGACAATTTCATTTTTATCTATTATAATTCCACTGTCAAAATTAATAGCAAGGAGAAAGCATGAACTTTCAACCGTTGGCTAACAGAGTATTAGTAGAAAGAGAAGAGGAAGTAACAACAACAGCAAGCGGGATTATTATTCCAGATAATGCAAAAGAGAAACCGCTGCAAGGGAAAGTTTTGGCAGTAGGACCAGATGCTGAAGACGAGGGAATTAAAGAGGGCGACACTGTTGTTTTTGGAAAATATGCAGGAACCGAAATAACTTTAGATAATAAAGAGTATTTAATTTTAAACAGTGACGACATTTTAGGAATTTTAAAATAATTAAGGAGTGAAAGATGGCAAAAGATATCATCTTTAGCGATAAAGCAAGAAACGGATTATACAGCGGCGTAAAGAAACTGGCTGACGCTGTAAAAGTAACAATGGGGCCAAGAGGAAGAAATGTTTTAATTCAAAAAAGTTTTGGTGCGCCAAATATTACAAAAGATGGTGTGTCTGTTGCAAGAGAAATTGAATTGGAAGATACTTTGGAAAATATGGGCGCACAGCTTGTTAAAGAGGTTGCAAGCAAAACAGCAGACGAAGCGGGAGACGGGACAACAACTGCAACAATCCTTGCTCACTCTATCTTTAAAGAAGGGTTAAAAAACATAACTGCCGGCGCCAACCCGATTGAAGTAAAAAGAGGAATGGATAAGGCTTCTGCAGCAATTATCGAAGAGTTGAAAAAGATTGCAAAAGAGGTAAAAGATAAAAAAGAGATTGCGCAAGTTGCTACAATTTCAGCCAACAATGACAGTAAAATAGGCGATTTAATTGCAGAAGCTATGGAAAAAGTGGGTAAAGACGGCGTAATTACTGTAGAAGAGGCTAAAGGTATCAATGATGAGTTGGAAGTTGTAGAGGGAATGCAGTTTGACAGAGGCTATCTGAGCCCATACTTTATTACAAACAGTGAAAAAATGATTGCAGAACTTGAAAATCCTCTGCTATTAATTACAGATATTAAAATCACATCGCTTAAAGATTTAATCCATATTTTAGAGCAGACACAGCAGACTGGACGCCCGCTTTTAATTATTGCTGATGATGTTGAAGGTGAAGCTTTAGCAACCCTTGTATTAAACAGATTAAAAGGAATTTTAAATATTGCGGCTGTAAAAGCTCCGGGATTTGGCGATAGAAAAAAAGAGATGCTAAAAGATATTGCCATTTTAACAGGCGGAACAGTAATTACAGAAGAGCTTGGCTTGACACTGGAAAAGGTTACTTTAGACCAGTTAGGACAGGCAGGGCGTGTTGTAATTGACAAAGACAATACTACAATTGTTGATGGAAAAGGGGATAAAGAGGCTGTAGAGGCAAGAATTAAAGAGATTAAAGTTCAAATTGAAAATACAACAAGCGATTACGACAGAGAAAAACTTCAAGAGCGCCTTGCAAAATTAAGCGGCGGTGTTGCGGTAATTAAAGTCGGAGCTGCGACAGAAACAGAGATGAAAGAGAAAAAAGACAGAGTTGATGACGCTTTAAGCGCAACAAAAGCTGCTGTAGAAGAGGGAATTGTAATCGGCGGCGGCGCTGCGCTTATTAAAGCTGGAAAAGCGGTTAATATTGAACTTGAAGGGGATGAGAAAATCGGTGCAGATATTATTTTAAGAGCGATTGGGGCACCTATTAAACAAATTGCAGAAAATGCGGGATTTGATGCCGGAGTTGTTGCCCACAATGTAAGCAGCAGCGAAAATCCAAATGAAGGTTTCAATGCCGCAACAGGCGAGTATGTAGATATGTTCGAAGCAGGAATTATCGATCCTTTAAAAGTTGAAAGAATTGCGCTTCAAAACGCTACAAGCGTTGCAAGCCTGCTTTTAACAACCGAAGCTACAGTAACTGAAGTTAAAGAAGACAAACCATCTCCAGCAGCGCCTGATATGGGCGGAATGCCGGGAATGATGTAATATCCTTTTAACCTCCTGATAAAGAGCTGTTCCCGCCCGGGAACAGTTTTATTTTCTTCACTAATCTTCTGCTTCTTATAAGAAAATTCAAATTTTTAAATAAAAACCGGTTTATAAGCACCTTTTTGATATAATCTTACAATTTGTAACACGGAGTGGTTTATGGCTGATTACGGTGCTAGTAATATTAAAGTTTTAAAAGGTTTAGAGGCGGTTAGAAAGCGCCCGGGAATGTATATTGGAGACACTTCTGTAAAAGGGCTCCACCATCTTATTTATGAAGTTGTGGATAACTCTATCGATGAAGCGATGGCAGGTTTTTGTAACAATATCAAAGTTACACTCACTGCTGACGGTTCTGCAATTATCGAAGATAACGGGCGCGGGATTCCGGTTGCTGAGCATCCGACAGAAAAGATTCCGGCTGCGACAGTTGTTTTAACAGTTTTGCATGCGGGCGGAAAGTTTGACAAAGATACATATAAAGTTTCAGGCGGTCTTCACGGGGTCGGCGTTTCGGTTGTAAATGCGCTCTCTAAAAAGCTTCACATGACAATTTACAGAGAGGGCAATATTTACGAGCAGTGGTTTGAAAAAGGCATTCCGGTGACAGATCTTGAAATTACCGGCAAATCGCCTAGAAAAACCGGAACAAAAATCGAATTTTGGCCTGATGAAACCATTTTTACCGAAACAGTGGAGTTTAACAAAGATATTTTAAGCAAAAGATTTAAAGAGTTAGCCTATTTAAATCCAAAAATTACGATTGAATTTAAAGATGAGAGAGACGGTTTTAAAGAGACTCTGCACTTTGAAGGCGGCATTAAACAGTTTGTAGAGGATTTGGCAAAAAAAGAGCCGCTCTCAAGTGCGCAGCTTTTTGAGGGGAAAGCTGATGATATCGAAATGGATATCTCTTTTATGTATCAAAAAAGTGAAAACGATACAGTTTACAGCTTTGTAAACAATATTAAAACAGCTGACGGCGGAACCCACGAAGCAGGTTTTAGGGCAGGGCTTACAAGGGCGATTTCGAAATATATATCAAATAATGCCAATGCAAAAGATAAAAACATAAAAATAAGCGGAGATGATACAAAAGAGGGGCTTATTGCAATAGTAAGCGTACGCGTGCCAGAACCTCAGTTTGAAGGGCAGACAAAAGGGAAGCTCGGTTCATCTTATGTGCGCCCTCTTGTTCAGAAATTTACTTATGAAAAGGTAAATAAATACCTCGAAGAGAACCCAATAGAGGCAAAAGCGATAATGAATCAGGTTCTTTTGGCGGCAAAAGGGCGCGAAGCGGCTAAAAGGGCGAAAGATTTGGTAAAACGCAAAGACTCTATGAGTGTTGGCACGCTTCCTGGAAAGCTGGCAGACTGCCAAAGCAAAGATCCAGCAGAGAGCGAATTGTATCTTGTGGAGGGGGACAGTGCAGGCGGTTCAGCAAAGCAGGGGCGCGACAGGGTTTTCCAGGCGATTTTGCCGCTTAAAGGTAAAATATTAAATGTTGAAAAAGCGCGCTTGGATAAGGTTTTACGCTCTGATGAAATTAAAAATATGATTACAGCCCTAGGTTGCGGAATTGGAGATGATTTTGACGAAAGCAAGTTAAGATACCATAAAATTATTATTATGACCGATGCAGATGTTGACGGCAGCCATATTCAGACACTGCTTATGACATTTTTCTTCAGATTCCTGCGCCCGGTTGTCGAGAAGGGGTATTTATATATCGCCCAGCCTCCTCTTTACCGCTATAAAAAGGGGAAAAACGAAAAATATTTAAAGGATGATAAAGCGTTAAAAGAGTTTATGATTGAGCGCGGCATTGATGCTGTTGATATTCAAACTATGGGAACAGCTGATAAAATTGCACTGTTTAAACTGGTTGCATACTATCAGCTGACTTTAAATGAACTGGATAAACGCTTTTCGATGGCTGAAGTTTTAAGGTATATGATAGAGAACCCGGATGTTGCCGGCAAACCGAATGAAGAGCTTGCGAAAGATTTAGAACAGTTTATAGAAAAACTGGGTTATAATATTTTAAATAAGGCGATAGATGAAGAGAAGCTGCACTACTATGTGCAGACAAATGAGGGGCTTGAGGAGCTGATTATTGATGATAACCTCTTTACAAGCCCGCACTATAATGAAGCGGTCTATATTTACCAGAAAATCAAAGACTATTTGAATGAAGAGCTGGAGCAAAGAGACCTGCTTGAAGATTTAAAAACAATTGAAGAAGCGGCTAAAAAAGGTGCATATATTCAACGATACAAAGGGCTTGGAGAGATGAATCCAGAGCAGCTTTGGGAGACAACAATGGACCCTGCTAACAGAAGGCTGCTGCGCGTAAAAGTTGAAGATTTCGAAAGTGCAAGCGAAGCCTTTACCCTGTTTATGGGTGATGAGGTTGAACCACGAAGAAAATATATAGAAACGCACGCAAAAGATGTTAAACATCTTGATGTTTAATCTATTTGCGGCAAAGCCGCAAATAGAAGCTTATAGATCAGAGCCTAGAGAGCCGGTAATTTAGGTTTGATGATAATGGATAATATAGATAATCGATAATTCCGTATTTTAAATTGGTTATTTGCTATTGGTATATTGGAAAACATATAAGAAATTAGTTTTTTCCAATACACTAATAACAAATACACCAATATACAAAATTAGCGTCTGTTCCGGTTAAGCCGAGATGACAGATTTGTAAATAGTGTACAAAGGTAAAAAATGAAAATAGCAATAATTTTTGGCGGTTCCAGTTTTGAGCATGAGATTAGCATTGTAAGCGCTATTACTTTAAAGGGGGGTTTAAAAAAGCATACTCCTGTTTTTATTTTTGTTGACAGCAGCCGCAATTTCTATTTAATAGAGAGCGGCAATATGAAATCTAAATTTTTCAGCTCCAAAGATTACTTAAAAAAGGGTAAAAAGCTTAATTTAGTTAAAGGTGGCTTTGAAGCGCCGGGGATGTTTGGGGCTAAAAAGGTAGATTTTGATGTAGCGCTCAATTTAATTCACGGCAGAGATGGCGAAGATGGCAAAATGGCGGCTCTATTGGAGTTTTTTGGGGTTAAATATATTTCGCCAAGAGTCGAAGCTTCGGTTTTAAGCTATAATAAACTTTATACAAAACTGCTGGCTGAGAGTTTAAATATTAAAACCATCCCTTATGAGGTTTTAAACAGAGGAGAAAGCAGGGAAATTACGCTGGATTTCCCTGTAATTATCAAGCCGGTGCGGCTTGGCAGCTCAATCGGGGTCAGTGTTGTAAAAAGCAAAGAAGAGTTGGATTACGCGCTTGATGTTGCTTTTGAATTTGACGACCAGGTTTTGGTTGAATCATTTATAGAGGGGATAAAAGAGTATAATCAAGCCGGCGCTTTGGGAAAAGATTGGATTCTATCTATTATAGAAGAGCCGCAGAAAGAGGAGTTTTTGGATTTTGACAAAAAGTATATGGATTTTGCAAGAGATTCAAGAGTAAGCGAAGCTAATATCAGCGAAGAGTTAAAAGAGAAAATTCGTAACAGTTTTAAGAAAATTTATGATCCTCTATTTAGGGGTGCAGTTATTAGATGTGACTTTTTTGTTTTGGAAAATGAGGTATATTTAAATGAAATAAATCCAATTCCTGGCTCAATGGCAAACTACCTTTTTGATGATTTTGACAAAGTCCTTTCTGAAGTTGCTACAAATTTACCCAAAGAGAAAAAAATTAAAATCGACTATCTTTATATTAACTCTATCCAAAAAGCTAAAGGCAAAGCTTAAAAACAGTTCTCTCCAAAACTCGTAAAACAGGGCATAACTTGCC
>JALVXO010000225.1 GCA_027022775.1 Campylobacteraceae bacterium | reverse complement strand
CACATTATAGACGGCCGGCAAGAACACTCGCTGCTTTTAGAGATTTTAACCAGCAGCGGGGTTGGCACTTGTATTGGTTTATAAATTTTGATATAATTTCGCTTAAATTTTTTGCAGGATAAAGAATGAAATTTATAGAGACACGCGGCAATGACGGCAAAAAAAGCAAAGAGGTTGCATTTTCAGAGGCTATTTTAAGCCCAATGGCTAGCTTTGGCGGGCTCTATTCCCCAAAAAGCCTGCCTGATTTTGGCGAAGAGTTTTTAAAAGCGCACCTTAATTCAAGTTATAAAGAGCTTGCAAAAGATGTTTTAAAAGCTTTTGAAATTGATATCGAAGATGAATTAATCGATGAAGCGCTTGCAAGATATGATGAGTTTGATGACCCAGACAATCCGGTGCCTGTTGTGAAGGTTAAAGATGACCTTTATATCAGCGAACTCTACCACGGCCCTACACGCGCATTTAAAGATATGGCGCTTCAGCCTTTTGGCGTGATTCTTTCTAAATTGGCGCAAAAAAGGGGCGAAAACTATTTAATAATGGCAGCCACAAGCGGCGATACCGGCCCTGCTACACTGGAAACTTTTAAAAACAGACCCAATATTAAAGTTTGCTGCCTCTATCCAGATGGCGGAACAAGCGATGTTCAGCGCCTGCAAATGGTAACAGAAGATGCACCCAATTTAAAAGTTATTGGGGTAAAAGGCAATTTTGACGATACTCAAGAGGCGCTTAAATCTCTTTTGGCTTCAGATGAATTTAACAAAACTTTAAGCGAAAGAGGCATAAAACTCTCTGCTGCAAACTCTGTAAATTTCGGGCGTATTATTTTCCAGACTGTTTACCATATTCACAGTTACTTGGCGCTGGCTAGAGAGGGTGCAATTGAAATTGGTGATAAAATTTACCTTATTGTTCCAAGCGGAAACTTTGGCAATGCCCTGGGCGCTTATTATGTAAAAAAAGCGGGCGTGCCTATTGAGAAAATTTTAATTGCATCAAACAGCAATAATATTTTAACCGAATTTATCGAAGAGGGAAGATACGATTTAAGAGACAGGGAACTTATTAAAACAAAATCTCCTGCAATGGATATTTTAAAAAGTTCAAATGTAGAGAGGGTTTTGTTTGATAAATTTGGCGCTCAAAGAACAAAAGAGATGATGGAGTCCCTTAACAAAAACGGGTATTATGAATTAACTCAAGATGAGTTAAAAGAAATTCAGTCTGATTTTGCAGCAGTATATTCAGATGATGAAGAGGCGATGGGTGAAATTGTCAAATTTTTAAAAGATGGATATTTAATGGATCCTCACACTGCAACCTGCATTAAAGCTTATAGAGAAAAAAGAGAAAAAATGTTACCAACGGTAGCATACTCTACTGCAGAGTGGACAAAATTCAGCCCGTCAATTGCGGAAGCTCTGGGGTTAGAAGCAAAAAATGACAAAATGGCATTAAACTTGATTTCGTCACAATTTAATGCTAAAATACCCGATAAAATCGCCAGTCTTTTTACAAAAAAAGCAATTCATGTTAAAATTGTAGAAAAACATGATATTATGCAGGAGATGATTGACTTCTTATAACTAATCAAAAAGGAGAGGGATGGAGAGGAAAATTAAAAAAATTTCTTTTTCTATTTTGGCTTGTAAAATTTTATTTTTGAGTGCGGAAGCTGAAGTACCTTGCCAAAACGGCATTAGTTATAAAAACAGATGCGATCCTTATATAAATGTAAATTTAATTAAAGCAAAAGTTCCAGAAAACAGAAGTTACATTAAAGAAAACAGGGTAGCGGTTAAGAGCATAGAAAAAAAACCCCAAGAAGAAGCGGTTTATCATGAGGCATCTTTTAATGAAGAGTTAAGTTATTTAGACAGTTTAAGAGAGAGATACAGCCAGCAGTATAGCGGTGATACAGGGCTTCAAGCCCTTATTGACAGAAGCAGCTATTTTAAAAAAGTTAAAAATATTTTAAATAAAAAAGAAACAAATGCAAAACAGGAAGAGAAAGCAAACGGTTTAGAAGCTGGGAAATATATCTCAAAAGCTAAAGAAAAAAGACAAAAATTTTCTAAAATTGTCTCTTACACCGTAAAAAAAGGGGACAGCTTAATTAAAATTGCCAAGCAGATGGCAGTTGACAAAATGAAAATAATTAAATTAAACGGTTTAGAAAAAAACGGCTCTATTAAAGTGGGGCAAATTTTAAAAATACCTTTAAAAAACAGTATTCAAGAAAATATAAAAACAACTTTAAATAAAGGTTTTTATATTGTTAAAAAAGGGGACAGCTTAATTAAAATTGCTAAAAAACTTAATGTTTCTATTGTGAAATTAAGAGAGTTAAACAGATTAAGCAGAAGCAGCCATATTAAGGTTGGGCAGAAACTGGTTTTAAAGCCAAGCCTGTTTAAATCTAAATTTAAACGGTATGATATTGTTAAAAATATTAAGTTTAGAAAAGTTCCTTCTTTGAAGTTTAAAAGAAAAATCAGGGTAATTGCAACTGCATATACATCTCACAGAAACCAGACAGATAAAACGCCTTTTTTGGCTGCATGGAATAACCGTCTTAAGCCCGGTATGAAAATTATTGCAGTTTCACCAGATTTAATTAAAAAGTATGGGCTTACAAATGGTGTAAAAGTTAAAATTTTAGGGCTTCCAGGGTATTATGTAGTGCGTGATAAAATGAATAAACGGTTAAGAAACCATATAGATATTTATATGGGAACAAATAAAAGAAAAGCCCTAAAATGGGGGCGCAGAAGAATTGTGCTATATTGGTAAGATTTAACCCAAAATATAGATTTAATTTTCCAAAAGCTAAAAACCGGCAAAGAAAACATATCATGTTATTCTGGCTTAAGCGGGAATACATGGTTTTTGTGTATTTGTTATTTGTATACTGGGAGAAGTGTTAGATTTCCCCAATATACCAATAACCAGTTAACCAGTCAACCAATCCTTCGTATTCCCGCTTTCGCGGGAATGACAGAGTATGCTTTTTTTCAGCTTCTTACATCTTAAAGAAAACCATTGCGAAGCAATGTTTCCGAAACTATTCACTTTTCACTCTTTTGTGCAGCACAGCCGCACCTACGTTTGGAATAAGGAATACGGATTACAAAAATTTTTTTTATCCCAACAATCTTTGGTGTTCAATTTTAATACATAAATTTTGAACTACTTCAATTCCGTGCTCTTTTGCTTTTTCTGCCGCTTCATTATTTACAATTTGAAGCTGTGTCCATAAAACATTTACATCGCCTCTTTTAATGCAAGCTTCAGCAACAGCCATAACCGCTTGGGGTTTTCTAAATACTACCACAATATCGACTTTATCTTCAATATCAAGCAAAGAGCGGTAAACTTTACGGCCTAAAATTTCATCTTCTTTTGGATAAATAGGGAATACATTATAACCCGCTTCTATCATATATTTTGTAACTTTGTGGCTGTCTTTTTCAGGATTTGGCGAAGCGCCTACTATAGCTATATTTTTATACTTTTGCAAATACTCTTTAATCTGCTCGGGATTTGAGTTAACCGATGGTAATTCACACTGCATACTTTTTCCTTTTTAGTGGTATAATTGCATAATTTATTTTAGCACACTTTTATGAAGGAAACTGATGTTATCAAAAGAAAAGTTCGAAAAAGCGGCATTAAGGTTAAAAGAGGTAGCACATAAAACACCGCTGGCTTTTGCGCCGGTTTTAAGCGATAAAGTTGGACACAGAGTTTATTTAAAAAAAGAGAATTTGCAAGTTACCGGTTCTTTTAAATTAAGAGGGGCATTTAACAAAATTGCAACTTTGGCTGAGCAAGGCAAAAAAGAGGGGGTAGTTGCTGCGAGTGCGGGCAATCATGCGCAGGGTGTGGCGCTTGGAGCGCACCATTTTGGCATTAAAGCAACAATATTTATGCCCGAGTCAACGCCGCTTAATAAGGTTTTGGGGGTTAAATCTTACGGTGCAGAGGTTGTTTTAAAGGGGGCAAATTATGATGAAGCTTACTCTTATGCAGTTGAGTATGCAAAAGAGAACGGACTCTCTTTTGTCCACCCGTTTGCCGATGAAGATGTAATGGCAGGACAGGGGACAATATTTTTAGAGGTTTTTGAAGAGGTTAAAAATTTTGATGCAATTATTGTGCCTGTAGGCGGAGGCGGGTTAATAAGCGGCATTGCAAAAATTGCAAAAGAGTTAAACCCAAATATAAAAGTGATAGGCGTGGCTGCAGAGGGGGCTCCTGCAATGGTAAACTCTTACTACCAAAAAAAACCGTTAAACACTCCGAATGTTAAGACAATCGCAGATGGAATTGCGGTTAAAAACACATCTGAGATGACGCTCGATTTAATTTTAAAATATGTCGATCAGATGCATCTGGTTTGCGATGATGAAATTGCAAGCGCTATTTTGTTTTTGCTAGAGCGCCAAAAGCTGCTTGTAGAGGGCGCAGGGGCGGTAGGGGTTGCCGCTTTAATGCATAACAAGCTTGATTTAGAGCCAAATTCTAAAGTGTGTGTGGTTTTAAGCGGCGGCAATATCGATGTTACAATGCTTTCATTAATTATAGAAAAAGGGCTTGTAAAATCGAGCAGAAAGATGAAACTTGTAGTAACCCTTATAGATAAACCGGGCGCTTTGGAGAGCTTTTCAAGCTTAATGCGCCAAGTGCAGGCTAATATTGTGCAAATTGGGTATGATAGAACCTCTACCGATTTGGAGTTTGGAGATGCAAATGTTTCTGTAGCTCTTGAGACAAAAGGAAAAGAGCACCAAGATGAGATAAGAAAGATACTTACAGAAAACGGCTATAAATTTAGAGAACTTCATTAAGTTATTAGTAGGTGCGGCCGTGCCGCACAATTAGTGACAGTGACAGTTGACAGTAAGAGTTAAGAGTGCCGTTATTCCCGCGAAAGCGAGAGTGCGCAAAAAGTTAAAATTTCTGCAAAATTACCCATTTCAGTCATTCTGAGCGAAGCGAAGAATCTCGATAGAACGGCAGTAAATAGATTCTTCGCTACGCTCAGAATGAAGGTTTAGACAAATTTTGTGAATTTTTTGCGCAGTCTCAAGCAGGAATCCAGGGCTCTTTTAGAGAATAGAGAAAGAGATAAGAGATTAGTATTAAGCTAGAAGTTTTTGGTAATTACATTAAAAAATAAAACAGGAAATTATTGGTGGAAGTTGTTGCAATAGATTTAGGTTCTAACACTTGCAGGGTTTTAAAATATGATTGTCAAAAGAATCAAAAAATAGCCGAATATGAAAAGATTGTCCGCACGGCAAACTCTTTAACGGTTGATGGGACTATCGATAAAGAGGCTCAAAAGAGGGTAATAAATGCTCTTTTGGAAGCAAAAGAGAAAATAGGTTTTAAAGGTGCAAAAATAAAAGCTGTTACAACCCAGGCGTTAAGAGTGGCAAAAAATGCCAAAGAGGTTTTGCAAAATATAAAAGATAAAACCGGCATAGAGTTTGAAATAATAGACGGCGAAACCGAAGCGTTGCTTACTTTGAAAGCTGTAAAAAAAAGACTTGAGAATTTAAATATAAATAAAAATTTTGTGCTTGTAGATATCGGCGGCGGTTCAACGGAGTTAAGTTTTTATATTGACGGCAAAATTTTTAGCAAAAGTTTTCCTTTAGGTATTGTAACAGTTGCAAATTCTGCAAAAAATCTTAACCAAATAGATAAAATTATTGATGAGAAATCAAAAGATATTGTGCAATTTATTAATGGTTTAAATTTTAAAATAGATGACAGTTTAGAGTTTGCAGCAACTGCTGGAACTCCTACAACCGTTGCAGCTATGAAACTTGGACAGAGATATAACAGTTATGATGCAAGCAAAATAAACGGCACAGTTTTAACGGTTGAAGATTTAAATATTCAGCTTAATAGACTTTTAGAAATGGATAAAAAGAAAAGAGAAATTTATGTCGGCGTAGGGCGTGACGATTTGATAATTGCCGGAATTTGTATTTATAAAAAGATATTTAAAATATTAAATAAAAAGAAATCAATTACTATAGATGACGGTTTAAGAGAGGGAGTTGCAATAAGCCTTTGTAAGAAATTTTAACCCCCTCCAACAAAATGAAGAAGCTCAATTTTATCGCCTTCTTTAATTGTAAAACTCTCCCAGTCATCTTTTTTTACAATATTCATATTTACAGCAACTGCCATAACCTTCTCTTTTATTTTAAGCAATTCCAGCAACTCCAGCACTGTAGTGTTATTTTCTATTTCTCTTGGTTCACCGTTTAAAATAATGTTCATTTTTACTCCATTTTATAATCTTTTAAGCAAATTTTTCTTAAATTTTAACTATACTAAAATAACTTTAATTATCTCTAATTTAAGGAATAAACATGCAAGTAAAATTTTTTGCATTTGTTATTTTAGCATTTTTTGTAACAGGGTGCAGCAACACTTTTGGACCGGAACCTGAAAAACCCAAAAATAAAGACATTAAGGTTGTTGAGAAGATAGAAGAGGAGTCCAAAAAAAATGAAACAGTAGTTACAACTGTAGAAGATGCTCCAGTAAAAGAGAGCAAAGCTGCTGCTAAAAATCCTGCCTTAAAACCTGAACCTTTCAGCCTGGAAAGCAATGAGGAAGATCCTGAGCTTCTAGGTCCGCAAAGCACATTAAAAGGCGGCTTGCTGAATAAATTAGAAGGTAAAAAACCGCCTAAAGGAGAGGAAAAGCTTCAAAAGAAAGAAGAGAAAATTTAGGAATCAAACCTAATCATCTCTTCTAGGGTAATCTCTACATTTTTTGCAAGAGCATTTACATCGTATCCCCCTTCTAAAAAGAAAATCTTGGGGATATCGGTTTTTTGCTGCAGTATTGCTCTTATCATCTTTCTAACTCCTTCATGCGTTATATCCAGCTGTGCCAGCGGGTCGCTTTCGTGCAGGTCGTAACCGGCAGATACCAGGATAATATCGGGGTTAAACTTTTCAACAAGCGGCGGCAGTTCTTCATAATAAGCTTCCAAAAGCTCTTTATCTGTCGAATTTGGCATAAGAGGGTAATTAAATGTAAATCCCTCTCCCCTGCCTAATCCTGTTTCATCCGGGGTGCCGGTGCCGGGATATGCAAAAGCCTGATGGGTGCTGAAATAAAAGACAGTATCATCGTTGTAGAAAATATCCTGGGTTCCATTGCCGTGATGGACATCAAAATCTATAATAAAAGGCTTTTTAAAACCGATACTTTGGGCGTATTTTGCAGCAATTGCTATATTGTTAAAAAGACAAAACCCCATGGAGTTGCTTTTTGTAGCATGGTGTCCTGGCGGCCTGACAGCGCAAAAAGCTAAATTAGAAAGCCCATTTTTAATTTCATCAAGAGCTTTTATACCTGCACCTGCAGCATAATGGGCAACCTCGAAACTATCTTTAGAACAAACCGTATCGGCATCTATATGCTCTTCGTTTCTGCTTGCCTCTTGGACAGTGTAGTATAAAACTTTGCTGTGGACAGATAAAATCTGCTCGCTGCTTGCGCGAATTGGAGAAATTATATTTAGCTCCTCTTCCATTGGAGCGGTTTTTTCATAAACAGCAACCAGCCGTTTAATATTTTCAGGATGATATACCCCCGTATCGTGTTTTAAATAAATATTGTCTTTTACAAAAATCGGTTTCATTTTTATCCTTCTATCTTCTCAATCTGCGCGCGGGTTTTTATAACGGTGTCTGCATTTAGCGAAATGGAGTTAAT
>JALVXO010000224.1 GCA_027022775.1 Campylobacteraceae bacterium | reverse complement strand
GTTATTGAGACAGAGTAATACTCTTTTATGGTTCCTTGGAGTTTATGAAGGCGCAAAGATGGGTGGTATGGGTTTAGTTCCAGTAGTTCAATGGTTTTTATATATCTATCCAAAACATCAGGATGCTTTTTTATGAATTTTTTTAATTTTTTAAGGTAACTTTCGGTTTGGATGATTTTATAACTCATTTATAAGCTCGCTAATGTGCTCTTTTGCGCTTAACTCTTTATATTTTCCTTCTTTAATATCTTTCATAGCTTCTAAATAAGCAATATCTAACTCTTTTTTTCTTATTTCATTATATCTGTCGATATCCAGCACCACATATTTATGCTTACCTCTTACACTGATTATTAATTCGTCTGCTTTTTGAAGCAGTTTATCAAATATCGAAACACCCCGCTTTTTTATTTCATTTGCCTGAATAATCATAAGAGCACCTTTAAGAATACTTTTAAGAGTATTATATCATATTTAGGGGAGACAATCAAAACTTATCCTAATGTAAAATTTAATTAGAAATTTCACCTGCCATTTTTAAAACCAAATTGCATGTATTTTCATCGATATAAATCCGAGATTCTTTTAAAATATCTATTAAAGGGGCAATTGCATCAATAAGTCCGGCTTTTTTGGCTTTTATTAGAACTCCTAAACTTCCGATAACATTTATTCCGAAACTTTGTGCAAATTTTTTGGCTTTTTTATCATCACAAAGCAAAAAGTCGGCATTTTGTTCTTGATAAAGTATAATCCCAAAATTTGCATTAGCCGATACATCATCTGTATCGGTCATTGGCAGCATGGGCATTGAAGTAAAGCCTCGACGCACCCTACGGGAGCGCCTGCGTTTTCCTTCAACACCCCTGCTACCAAGCACCAACACATCTGATGCATCTTCTAATGCAAAATTTGGGATAACCGCTTCGCTCTCTCCCTTGCCTAGTGAAATATTAAAATTTATTTTTGTCTCTATATCTAAAACTTTGTTTTTGCAAAATTTGGTTAATTTTTTCGCCTCTGTTTTATTCTCTTTGCTTATTTCATCATAAACAGCCCGTGGAACATAAACTTTGCCAAAAAGTTTTTGAAGTATCTCTAATTTATCGATAATCGCAAGAGCTATGAGTGCAGAACTGTCTGCGATAAGAATCATAGTGAGTCCATTAATTTTAATTCGTTTTCCAACTCCTCTTTTTCATAATGAATTACAGGAATTTGGTTTTTATTGCACTCTTTCATAAAATCATAAATAGATAAATTGGCAAAACGGGCTGCCTGCTCAATAGAGAATTTGCCGTTTTTATAAAGCATTAAAGCACTGTTTAACTTGATTAAATCTTTTAATTCTTGCAAATCTTTATTTAATACCAATGGGGCGAATTCGGGTATATTTATTGTTATTTTCACTTTATGCTCCATAATCTTTTAGTAATTATAACATAAATCAAAGCTCTTGTAAAAATTGCTCCTCCCACTTCTCAAACTCATCGCTAAAGTAAACTATTCTTTGCTTTTTAAACTCCCTGGTAGAGTAGAGTTTTCTATAATTGTTAAGCCCTGTCTCTTTTGCCATTTCGGAAATTATCGCTTCGCTCTCTTCTTCGGTTTTGGCGTGCACCATGGCAAAAAGGTTGTATGGCCAGTTTGGGTAGCTTGGGCGCAGGTAGCAGTGGCTTAC
>JALVXO010000223.1:1210-1698 GCA_027022775.1 Campylobacteraceae bacterium | reverse complement strand
TGCCGAAGTTATATATAAAGATGTTTTGCCAATTGAAGAGATAGAAGACCATAAACTTTGCATCTGCGGAGATATACTGCGCGGAATGGCACACCCGACCGAATGCACCATATTTGGGACTGCATGTAAACCAAACAGCCCAGTTGGCAGCTGTATGGTAAGTTCTGAGGGAGCTTGTGCGGCATATTATAAGTATGGGAACCTTTTGTAGAGTTAAGAGTTAAGAGTTAAAAGTTAAAAGTTAAAAGTTAAAAGTTAAAAGTGAATAATTAAAAGTTAAAAGTTTTGGAGGCAGAATGAAAAAAAGTATTCCTTTAGCAGCAGGAAATGGCGGAGAAGAAAACAGTGAGCTTATTAGCAAAGTTTTTTACAAATATTTAAAAAATGATATTTTAGTAAAAAGCGAAGATGCGGCGGTATTAAATATTGCTCCTGGCAAAATTGCAATGAGTACAGACAGCTTTACTGTTACACCTTTGTTTTTTCCA
>JALVXO010000223.1:0-1200 GCA_027022775.1 Campylobacteraceae bacterium | reverse complement strand
TAATGCCAAAAGGCACAATCGATAAACTCATAATCAATACTACAGGAATTGGCGAAATTGAGTATGAAGGCATTAGCTCAAACAACATTAGCGAGGATGATGTAATTTTAGTTAGCCGCGATATTGGAGCGCACGGAGCTACAATATTTACTGCAAGAGAAGGGATTGAGTTAAATAGCAATTTGCAATCTGATTGTAACTCTTTATACCCCACAGTAAAAGCCCTAATAGATGCAGGTATAAAAATAACAGCTCTAAGAGATGCCACAAGAGGCGGAATCTCAGCCGTACTTAATGAGTGGGCAAAACAAAGCAATATTTGTATAGAGGTAGAAGAAGATAAAATTCCAGTATCGCCAGAAGTTTTTGGAGTGTGCGAAATGCTTGGCTTTGAGCCTACTATGTTAGCAAACGAGGGAACATTTTGTTTAGCAATTAAAAAGCAATATGCCACAAAAGCTTTAGAAATTTTAAAAGAGTTTAACAAAAATGCTGCAATTATTGGCAAAGTAACCAATAAGCACAAACAAAGAGTAGTGCTAAATAGCAGTTATGGCACAAAACGCTTTTTAGATGCCCCAACCGGAGAACTTTTGCCAAGGATTTGCTAATGATTAAGAGTAAAATTAATTTATCTTTAATTATAACCACGCTAAAATATAAAAAATATTAAAAATAGCGTGGTTAAAATGTATATAGAGAGATTTTTAGAAAAAAAGATAGAGAAATATCTTGATTCGCCAGAAATTATTGCAATATTTGGTCCAAGACAAGTAGGAAAGACTACACTTTTAAAAGAGCTTTATAAAAAAAGCAAAAACCCTATTTTTTTAACCTTTGAAGATATAGAGTTAAAAGCGCTTTTTGAAGAGGATATTAAAAGTTTTATAAAGCTTTACATAGAGCCTTACGATACAATCTATATAGATGAGTTTCAATATGCAAAAACAGGCGGGAAAAATTTAAAATTTATTTACGACACAACAGAGGGTAAAAAAATTTTTATCAGTGGCTCATCAGCAATGGAACTCTCTATAAATGCAGTTAAATATTTAGCTGGACGTATTTTTGTTTTTCATTTATACTCATTTTCATTTGGCGAATTTTTAAATTATAAAGATAAAAATCTCTATGAATTGATAAAAGCCGATTCAAACCCTTCGCCATTAATTATAAATAAGGTAAATGGCTATTTAAATG
>JALVXO010000222.1 GCA_027022775.1 Campylobacteraceae bacterium | reverse complement strand
AAATGATTTTGATAACTTTTTATAGAAAAAAGATATTGAGTTAGTCCGTTTTGCCGATGATTTAATTCTTTTTGCCAAAAATTATAAAAAGGGTCAAGAAGTTTTAGAATTTACAAAGAAAGTATTGGAAAAACTCAAACTTTCTCTTGACCAAGAGAAAACTTATATTGTTCATAAAAATAAAAACTTTGAATATTTGGGTGTAATTTTTAATGAAAAAGAGAAAATCTACTCTATAGACAACGACCGTTTAATGCAAAAAATCAGTAAAATTTCAAAAGAGACAAAAAGTTTAAATCTGCAAGAGAGTATAGAAAAATTAAATCAGCATATTATCGGTTTTAAAAACTACTATTTGCAAGTTACAAACAACCATAACCAGCTACAGCAGCTTCAAAACCGACAAGAAGAGATACTTATTCAAAAAATAATTGATGCAAAAACAGATAAAACAGTAACCAGAAAAGAGGAGTTTATAAATATTTTGCAAAATGCCCTCACATATCTGCCAAAAGAGAATTTTGCAAATTATTTAATCAACAAAGCTTACGAAGAGATTAAATACAAAAATCCCGTTAAGTCGGCTCAAAAAGATATTGGCAAAAAGAGGCTGCACTATTTTAAAAATTATCTAAAGCAGAGCGAACTAATAGTAAGCAAAATGGGAACATATCTCTATTACGCCCGTGGAAAAATTAAATTGCGCACTAAAAATGAAGCAACTGCTGCAATACCGTTTAATAAAGTAAGCCGGATAATAATTACAAATATAAAAACTTCAATATCGAATTATCTTGTTTACCTCTGTTCTAAAAACCGTGTGGATATAGATTTTATCTATAAAGATACCCCCTATGCGCTGCTTACATATTACAATACTGTTTCTCAAAATATCCACCAAAAGCAGCTAAAACTATTTAGCTCTCAAACCGGTTTTAATTATGCCAAATCACTTTTAATTGCCAAAGCAAAAAACCAAATAAACCTTTTAAAATATTTCAACCACCGCAGAAAAAATGAAAAAATATTAAAACACATCCAAACTATGAATGCAATATTAGAAAAATTAAAAAAAGCAAAAAACACAAAGGCTTTAATGGGTTACGAAGGACAGATAAGCTCCCACTACTGGAGCGCTTTTGGAATAATAATATCAAAACCAGGTTTTAGCAGAACTCATAAAGATTCAACCGATGCGGTAAACCAGGCTTTAAATTATGCTTACGCAATACTTTACAATAAAGTTCAATCGGCTCTTATAAAAGAAGGAATAAATATTTACTACTCATTTTTACACAGCAGAACAAAAAATAAACCCACTTTGGTATTTGATTTAATAGAACCTTTCAGACAGCCGGCAGTCGATAGAGAAATAATAGGAATAATAACCAAAAAGCAGCATTTAAAACAAAACTCCAAAGGCTTGCTCGATGAAAAAAGCAAAAAGACAATTATTCAAAATATTCAAGAGAGACTCTCAATTCCAACCAAAAGCAGATACGGCAAAACAGCTTTGCAAAATATTATTGCACTAGAAGCAAACAGTTTAAAAAATGCAATCTTGCAAGAAAAAGAGCGGATAAAATTTTATGTAGCTAAATATTAACCCCAAAATGATGTAAGAACTTTTTTCTTAAGATTTTTTTAAGAAAACCCCCATTTTGGGCAATTTTTTAAAAACAAAAGTTCTTACAAACATATAGTTGACATTTTT
>JALVXO010000221.1 GCA_027022775.1 Campylobacteraceae bacterium | reverse complement strand
AACCTCTTGCAATATTTATAAAATCTGCTCCATAACATAAAAGTTCTACAACATCATCAGGAGTTAAAACCTTTTCAGCTGCAATTATTTTAATTTTATCCCTTAATCCATACTCTTTTAGGGTAGAAATGGCAATATCAAGCGACTCTTTTATAGATAAGCCAATACGGCTCATCATCTCTAAAGGCGCGGTGGCGCTTCCGCCATCTCCGCCATCTATTGTTATAAAATCTGGTATGCTTTTATTATTGCCAACTCTTATGGCTAAAGCTTTTACATACTCTTCAAACTGCTCTTTAGAAGAGATTACAATTTTAAAACCAACCGGTTTGCCAGATAGATTTTGAAGCTTCTCTAAAAAATCATACAGCTCTTCTATACTGTTTGCATAAGGGAAGCGGTTTGGGCTAATTAAATCTTTAAAAGGTTCAACACCACGATAGTATGCTATATCTTCTGTAACTTTAGAAGCTAATAGCCTGCCGCCTGTCTGTTTTGCTCCCTGGGCAATTTTAACCTCTGTCATACGGCAAAAACGCATAACTTTTTTATAGCGCTCCTCGTCAAAATTGCCATCTTTATCCCTAACACCGTATAAACCGCTGCCAATTTGTAAAATAATATCTGGCAAGGAGTTAGGAGGCTCTTTTGGAAAGTGTGAAATATCTGCATTCCAATTTATTCTAAAAAAGTTCATACTATCTTCATCAAATATAAAAGTGCCTCTGTCTTTTCGTCTTAAAACCATTTTTCTATATACGCGCCTTGCAATCTCTTTATTTGTTAAAAAATTTACTACCCTTTTTATAAACAGAGCAAATATATTGCCCCTTACTATCTCTAAACACTCTTTGTTGCAATCATAAATTTTTAGCGTTGCTAAATAGTTAGAAGTTAAACCGCCCTCACCTGTATTTATAGGAAACTTTGCATAAAAAGCACCTCTGGCAAATGCTTTTGTTCCCTCTGGAGATATGGCTCCATCACTCATAGCAGAGCGCCCTATTATGCTTTTTGTTTTAAATGGATATTTTCTATTCTCTCCAAAGGTAACGCTAAAATCATCTTTAACTTCAGATATCTCTTTTACAATATTTGCATGGCGAAATAGCCATTTTTCGTTGGCATACGGCTTTGCAGGAGAAAATGAGATATATGGATTTTTATTGTGAGCAACCTTATTAACCCACTCTAGCTTTTCAAAAGAGTCAAAAAAAGTCTCATCACCAAAGTATTGGCGCATTGGATTTCTAAAAAAGTAAAAAATATATCTTATGCGCCCAATTAATGGATAGTTTATCAATAGCTGATTTTTACGCTGAATAAAGCGGTCATAAATATATATGCTAAATAGTATTAAAACTGTTAAAATAGTTAAAAATTTAACAAATAAACCCCAATCGGCAAAGAAAAAACTGGCGCTATACCTTTGAACTAATTCCCCGCTATGCAATATATTGCTCCTTTAGCCTAAAATTTAAGTTTAAAATTTTATGAGTGATATATTACCATAAAATGAGGGTGTCTTACTTTATTTTAAATTTTTTTAACCCAAATTTTAAGGGGTCAGGGCTTAACTTTTAACTTTTTTGCTTTTTTGCACTAAATTACAGAATATGCTTCTATGCTGATTTTAAAAACTGTGAATTCCTGCTTTTGCAAGAATGACGGAATTTGTATCTTTTTGACTTTAGGCTTTATGTTTTTTTAGAGCACGGCGCTGCGTCTATGCGAAGCAAAGCTTTGCATAGCAGACGCCTAGATTGCAGCAACTGCAGAGAATGATTGCAACCGTATTCGTCGGGGTGTCCTAACCCCGGCAATTTAATTTGATTTATGGATATGGTTATTTTGCAAAATAGAAGTTTTTGGTTACATAAACATAATGTTGGGGTCAAGAGACCCCGACCTTGATTTTCCAACAAATACTCTTACAAAGCTCCAACATTTACAACCAAACCGATTTAATTGGTTAAAACCCGCCGTTTGGGTCGAAGCCAAAACCTCCGCCGAAATTCATCGTGTTAAAGTTTGGATCCGTATAGCCGTGCTTGGCGCTGATGTTTCTTAAGCTGACAATATCGCTTTTTGGGTCTATGCCTTGAGGGCATGCCAGGGTGCATTCGTTGCATAGGGTGCAATCCCACACGCCGCTATTTTGGATTGCATCTATATGCTCTTTTTGATTTGCTTCGCGATTGTCTATTGTGTATTTGTAACTTTTTGTAAGTGCAAACGGTCCGGCAAACTGCGGGTTAATTTCGATAACCGGGCATGCGCTGTAACAGCTTGAGCAGAGTATGCAGTCGCTTTGGATTTGGGTTTTAAGCTCATCTTGCGGGGATAGGGTTTCTTCTTTGTAATTAATTATATGTGCTTTTACCCGTTTTATTAACTCTTTTTGGCTCGATTTGTCAACTATTAAATCCCTTTTTTGCGGGTAATATTTTAACGGCTCGATAGTGTCTTCCTCTTTGGGTTTGTAAGAGCAGGCAAGTTTCTCTTTGCCGTTTACCCTTACACTGCAAGCCCCGCAAACTCCGCTTTTGCATCCATAATCAAAACCAAGATTAGGTTCAATATTCTCTTTTATATAAATTAGCGCCTCTAGCAATGTAGCAACAGCTTTTTCTATTTTATACGATTTATCGGCGATATTTATTTTCATAAAAAACCTTTAAATAAAGAATTATGCGCAAAAATTTCTTGGTTTTGCCGTGATGCTGACTCTCTATGTCGATTAAATAAGATAAAATATTTGTATCTAATATGTAATTAGCCATTAATTTCTCTTATATTAAATGAATCTCTAAACTCTTTTGAGCTTTTTTCAATCTTTTCAGAAATGCCCGAAATTTTTAATTTTTCTATATCATCAATAAAATTATCCCATTTATTAGAACTGTTTAATCTATTTTCTAAAAAGTTTATAAACAGCTCTTTTATCTCTTTATGACTCATGGTTTCTAAAATACGCTTGATATTCGGATTTTTAATCTCTTTCTCTTCCAGAGTTATATTAAACATAAAAACTCCTCTTTTTTTCATATTATATCATAAATTTCAATTTTGCTATCTCTCTCAAACTCTCTGCTCTCTTGCGGATAATCGCTTCTTATGTGCGCGCCGCGGGTCTCTTTGCGCCATAGTGCCGATTTGACTATTGCATCTGCAAGCAAAGAGGCGTTTTGCAGTTCTAAAAGCTCTATTAAAAGCGTCGAGTGTTTTGGGGCGTCGTCTATTTTTAAATTTTGTATATTTAACTCTTTAATCTCTTTTAGCGCTTGCAAGAGATTTTTTTCGTCTCTGACTATGCCGGCTTTGTCAAAGAGCAGTTTGCCAAGGCGGTTTTTGGCTTTGTAAATTTTAAAATTATCGCTTCCTTTTTCGATTGGCAGAGAATAATTTATTTTTTGCTCTTCTATTTTAGAAGGTGCTGCGTTTAAAACTTCGTCTGCAGCTAAAAGCCCAAAGCTTGCGGCTTCTAGCAGCGAGTTTCCGCCAAGGCGGTTTGCGCCGTGCACATTTGCATTGGCTGCTTCTCCAATGCACCAGCACCCTTTGAGCCCTTTGACTTCGAAATTTTCATTCACGCTTGCGCCGCCCATTGTGTAGTGGACTGCCGGTTCAATCTCTACAGACTCTTTGCAGGCATCGGTTGCGGCATATTGCTTTATTAGTTTTAACTCTTGGGGCATTAGGCGCTCTAGTTTCTCTTTGCCGATGTGCCGCAAATCCAAGAACACTCGTTCACCCGATTGAAGCTGCTCAAAAATCGCTTTAGATATTATATCGCGGGTGCTTAACTCATCAATAAAACGCTTGCCTTTGCCGTTTATTAAATATCCCCCTTCGCCCCTTGCGCTTTCGCTTATTAAAATATTGCTCCCCTTTAGCGTTGTAGGGTGAAACTGCACAAACTCCATATTGCTAAGCTCTCCGCCGGCTCTAACGATTGCTGCAACTCCATCGCCCGTGCTAGTGGCAGAGTTTGTGTTTTTTGAGTAAATTGCCCCAAAACCCCCTGTTGCAATTACTGTTTTGCCTGCATATATCGGCTCTATTTCGCCGCTGTCAAAGTTAAAAAAGAGCCCGCCGCAAACTTCGTTTTGGCTGTTTTTTAGCAGCTTTAGCAAAAAGAGCCCCTCGAAAATCGGAATATTTAAATTAATAGCGCTATCAAGCAGGGTGTGCACAATTTTTAAACCTGTGTAATCTTGCGCATAGCAGGCTCTTTTGGCGCTTGCTCCGCCAAGAGCTCTTTGAGCTATCGATTTTAACGGGGTGTCTGCACCCTCTATTCTAGAAAACGGAACGCCCAGTTTCTCTAAAAATTCAATCGCTTCAATCCCACCGCGGCATAGCTTGCTTACCATCTTTTCATCGGCTAAATTGTGGGCAGATTTTAGGGTATCTTTAATGTGCAGTTCAATCGAATCGGCATCGATATTCCCAAGCGCTGCGTTTATTCCGCCCTGCGCCATTACCGAATTGGATTTTGTCGCAATCCCTTTTGCGGCAATTGCAACATTGGCGCCGCTTAATTTTGCTTTAATTGCGCTAATAAGCCCGGCAATACCGCTGCCTACTATTAATATATCGGTTTTATGCATTTAAAAAATCCTCTATATTTTTAATTGTTCCTTGCAGCAGCTTCTGCCTTGCTTCTTGGCTCCCCCAAGCCAGATGCGGGGTGATAATTAGGTTTTGTTTCTTTTTTATGTTAAATAGCGGATTGTCCGGCTCTATCGGCTCTTTTTGCGTAACATCAAGCCCGACAAGCAAATCTTTTTTATCAATCGCCTCTGCAAGTGCCGCTTCGTTTACTATGCCGCCGCGCCCAAGGTTTAGCAAAACAGCCCCATCCTTTAGCATGAACAGCTGTTCTTTGTCTAGTAAATTGGCGGTATTTTCATTTAAAGGCGCATGGATAGAGACAATATCGCAGCTTTTTAAAAGCTCCTCTAACTCCAGATGCTGGTATTCTTTAGAGTGCGGATTTTTGTTTGTAGAGTAGTAAACAACTTCAGCCCCAAATGCACTAGCAACCGATGCAGCCTTAGAGCCGATTGTTCCAAGCCCTATAATTCCCCACTTCTTTCCTGCAATTTCAAAAAAGTTTTGCTCTAAATTGGTAAAAATAGGCGAATTGCACCACTGCTTGCTTCGCGTGTAACTGCTGTAAAACTCCAGCTTGCCAATTAGCGCTAAAGCCAGCATAAAGGTGGTTTGCACAACCGAATCGGTAGAATAGCCCGAAACATTCTTAACAACCACCCCTTTTTGCTTTGCATACTCTAAATCGATATTATTCATCCCCGTTGCCAAAACCGAAATAAGTTTTAAATTGGGCAGAGCATCTAAAATATCTTTATCAAACACAACTTTATTTGTAAGCGCAATATCCACATCTTTGCAGCGCTCTATTGTCTCTTCGTATCGGGTATATGGATATATTGTTACATTTCCGTAAACATTAAGCGGGCTTAAATCCAACCCGCCCAGTGTGTCGCTGTCTAAAACCACAATATTCATTTTTACTCCTAAAGAGATTTGGTGTATTATACATTTAAAATGTTTATACCTATTTAAGTTTATTTATGTAAAATAGCCAAAAATTAGATATGGAGCAAAATTATGAGTGATATTTTAAAGATTGGAAAGTATGAGTTTACAAGCCGCCTGATTGTAGGAAGCGGGAAGTATCCGGATTTTAAGACAACCTACGATGCAACAATAGCCAGCGGTGCAGAAATGATAACTGTTGCGGTAAGACGGGTAAATATTACCAACCCTGACGAAGAGAACCTAATGGATTATTTTAAAGGAAGCGATGTTCAATTTTTACCAAACTCTGCAGGGTGCACAACTGCCCAAGAGGCTATTACACTCTTTAGATTAACACGCGAAGCAACAGGTATAGATTTGATTAAATTAGAAGTTATTGGAGATACTGCAAAAACTCTATACCCTGATGTTATTGAAACAATTAAAGCATGCGAAGTGCTCGCAAAAGAGGGCTTTACAATTATGGCTTACACAAATGACGACCCGATAATTGCCAAAAGATTGGAAGATGCCGGAGCACACGCAATTATGCCTTTAGCTTCGCCAATTGGCAGCGGACTTGGAATTCAAAACCGTTTTAATGTTGTATTTATTAAAGAAGCAGTAAGCGTGCCTGTAATTGTAGATGCAGGCATAGGAACTGCAAGTGATGCAGCAGTTGCAATGGAGCTGGGAGCCGATGCAGTATTGACAAATACAGCAATTGCACAGGCTAAAAACCCAATAGCCATGGCAGAAGCGATGAAACATGCAGTAATTGCCGGAAGAGTAGCTTATAAAGCGGGCAGAATTCCTAAAAAACCTTTCGCAACCGCTAGCAGCCCGACTGAAGGAATGATATTTTAATTATTAACCAATGAGTTAAGCTTCTCTGTCATTCCAAAAAAAGCGTAAAGCATGAAGCTAAAAGCCGGTAATGTGTAGTGCATTTTGTCATTCCTGCGAAAGCAGGAATCCACGGTTTTTGCAGCTGATATGTGCTTGTATCCTATCTTCCAGGCAATATATAATTAGAATGTCGGGGTGAGGGCACCCCTACCTACGTTCGGATTACGGAATACGGATTACAGATTACAGAAATATTTTTCTAATCTCTCTTCTCTAATCTCTACAAAAGTCCCGATCTATGCTTTTTAAAGTTCCATTATATCACCCCATTAAACAGCAACTAAACTTTTTATTGAACCCTCTGAAAAACTATAAATTGAACGAAAGCTTTATAATTTGGTCCTCGGGCTTATGCCCTGCGGGGTTGTCGCTTCGCTCGGACAGCAAAAAAAATTTTATGTTAGCCGCAGGCTAAAAAAGAGCACTTAACCCCGAAGGGGCGCAAGAGGGAGCTCTTTTTAATAAAATTTTTTTGCGTTCGCGAAGCGAAAAATAAAACTTGCTTGAGTGAAATTAATGGTTTTTCAGAGGGTTTTATTATTAATAATAAAATTTCTCCAAAAAAAGCTTATTTTTCTCTTCATATAAAATATTTGCAAGTTCATCTGCCGTATCGATAAAAAGTTTTTGAAAAAAACAGAGTGTTGCTCCTGTTAAAGCAATATCGCCGCTTAAATAGTAATTTGTACAGCCGCAGCTGTTTATACAGCGTATCTTATAGGCACAATTTTGACACTCTTTATTTTTATTTCCTCTATTTGCAACTATTTTTGCTAAAGCATTGCCATCAATCCCCTCTTGAACGGTTCCAATTGCCAAATCTCCTCTATCTTCGCCAATTAAACGCTCGCATGGATAAATTCTTCCGCTTGGGGCAATACCAAGTTTAAATTCGCCAAATTTACAATCAAAACAGCTCCTTTGTATAAAAGCCTTTATTTTTTCATCAATAAAATCAAGATAGATATCTTTATTGTTTCGGTAACACATTAATAGATAATTTTTTATCTTTTCAAACTCTTTGATAGCAGATAAACCTTTATGATCCCAGTTTGAGAAATAGTCTATTGAAATTCGTATTCTTTTTACTCCCATTTCTTGATGCAAAAATCTTATTGAATCAGCCAAATATTCAATATTTTGCGGTGTAACTACTGTAATAGTGCTTAATCTCTTTGGATCATAAAGTTTAATTGCCTCCATTAGAGCTTGTTTAACCTTTTTAAAGCTGCCTTTTTTATTTGGATATACTCTATGAATATTGTGCATAGACTCATTGCCATCAATAGAGAGAGCCAAAAAAAAGTTATGCTCTTTGAGCCACAAAAGTTTCTCTTTATCAAGCAACAAACCGTTTGTAGTAAGAGTTTTAGAAAAAGTAATTCCAAATTTTGGTGCCAAAGTTTCTATTTTTTTGGTAGCATACTGTAGTTTTTCCCACTCAAGCAGCGGTTCTCCGCCAAAAAAACCAAAAGCGCTTTTACTGCGTGCTTGATGCAATATAAAATTGATTGCAGCATTTAGCGTTTTTAAATCTATCGATTTGGCAAACTTTT
>JALVXO010000220.1 GCA_027022775.1 Campylobacteraceae bacterium | reverse complement strand
TGGGTGTGACCGAACATATAGATGGCTCTAAAGCGGTTATGGCAATTACCCATCTGGCGCTGCTTACGGGGAATATTGGCAAGATTGGTGCCGGGCTTATGCCGCTTAGAGGGCAGAATAATGTTCAGGGCGCTTGCGATATGGGATGCCTGCCATACTATGCGCCCGATTACCAAAAGCCAAAAGAGATTGGCTTAATGACCCCGCAACTAATTGAGCAGATGCTAGAGGGTAAAATAAAAGCTCTTTACAATATGGGCGAGGATATTACCCATATTCACCCAAATGTAAACCAAAGCATTAAAGCAATCGAAAATTTGGAACTATTGATTGTGCAAGAACTCTTTTTAAACGATATTGCAAGCCGTGCCGATATTGTTTTTGGGGTTAAAAGCGCTTATGAAAAAACCGGTGTTTATGTTAATGCTATGCGCCGGCTGCACCTTTCGCAGCCACTTATTAAAAGCGATTTGCCCGATGATTGGGAAATTTTGCAGGCAATCGATAAAAAAATGGGCGGAAGTTTTAACTATAAAAGCAGCGAAGAGATTTGGGACGAAGTGCGCCAAGTTGCCCACAGACGCTTTAGCGGCGCAGCATACTACCGCTTAAGGCGACACAATAAGCGCGGGATGCAGTGGCCGATTTATCACGAAGATACCCCTATTTTGCACTTGCTCGATTTTAGAACCAAAGATGGCTTGGGGCGCTTTGTTTACAACCGCTGGCAGATGCGCGGAATGCTTAAGGATATTTTAGAAGAAAAAGTGGATTTAAACAGCTTAAAAGGGTGGTATTTGACAACAGGCAGAATTTTAGCCCACTACAACAATGCTGCGCAGACTAAAAGAAGCCAAAAGCTAATTAGCAAATATGACGAAGATATCCTGCTTGCCCCGCCAAGTGCAAAAAAGCTTTTTGGCGAGAGGGTAATTTTAAAAACGCAATACGGAACCAGCGAAGCGCTAAAGGTAAGATACAGCGACACTTTAAAAGGCAAAAGCCTATATGTTACTTTTCACCACGCAAAATCAAAAATAAATGCGCTTTTTGGAAATGAGTGCGACGATTTGGTGATGACTGCACGCTTTAAATCGCTTAAAGTAGAAGTCATCCCGGCAGGAGCCGCCTATGCAAGCTGACAAGGATAACAATGAGCCGGTTTTTTGGACAAAACAGTGAAAAAAGAGCAGTTGAATTTCTGCAAGAGAGAGGGTTTAAAATAGTTGAAAGAAATTTTTACGCAAGTAAACTGGGGGAGATAGATATTATCGCTTTAAAGGGTAATGTTTTGCATTTTATCGAAGTAAAAGCAAGCAGGAAAAATTTTGAGCCTATTTATAATATAACACCGGTAAAACTTAACCGTTTAATAAAAAGCGCACACTATTACTTAAAAGCTAAAAAGCTGAATTTTGCCTGGTGTATAGATGCTTTGATAATTAAGAAAGATAAAATTGAATTAATTGGCAATATTACTCTATAGTTTATTTTACTTTTGATATAATTCCAACAAAAATGCCAAAGAGGCTTAATGCAGAGTTTCGAAGATTATTTTAAAAACAGCATTCCAAAAGTAGAGACATTTTACACAGATTACAACAGGGCTATTGAGCATATTTTGTCTGCCAGCGGCAAACTGTTCCGTCCAAAGCTGCTTTTGAGCATTGTAAAAGCTTACGAGCCTCTTCTTTTGGAATCAAGTTATCCGGTGGCGATGGCTGTAGAGCTTTTTCACACCTATTCGCTGATTCATGATGATTTGCCGGCAATGGATAATGCCCCTTTGCGCCGCGGGATAGCAACTTTGCACACTGTTTTTGACGAAGCTACAGCTGTGCTTATAGGCGATGCATTTAATACATACTCTTTTGAACTTATTGCAAACTCTCCTTTTAGAGAAGATGTAAAGATAAAACTTATTAAACTGCTTGCACAAAACGGCGGTATTGGCGGCATGGTTCTGGGGCAGGCTATCGATTTGGCTTTTGAGAACACCCCCTTGACGCTTGAGCAGGCAGAGAGCCTCCATATTAATAAAACCGCCAAATTAATCGCCGCCTCTTTGGTTATGGGGGCGGTAATTGCAGGACTTGGTAAAGAGATTGAAGATAAGCTGTATCAATTCGGGCTCGATTTAGGGCTGCTTTTCCAGGTGCAAGATGACATTATAGATGTAACTTTAAGCGAAGCGGAAGCTGGCAAACCGATAGGAAACGACGGGGATAAAAACAGTTTTATAAACCTTTTGGGGCTTGAAAAGTCGGTAGAGTATGCCGACACTCTTGCTAAAAAAATAGAAGGTGAATTTGAAAAATTTGACCCAAAACTTCAAAATGCGCTTAAGGGGCTTTTGGAGAAGTATCTTTATAGACATAGACAAGAAAGCTAAGAGCTGAGGGCTTAGAGCTTAGAGCTAGCGGTGCGGCTTTGCCGCGTTTAATATTTGTGGCTTCGCCACATAAAAAAAAGCGAAGCTACCTTGTTAGCTCTACGCTCTAGGCTCTTAGCTCTGAGCTTTAACTAAAGAAAGGAACAAAATGGCACACGAGTTTGAAAAAAAGATGGCAAATACCATCAGATTTTTGGCTGCGGATATGATTCAAAAAGCAAATAGCGGGCATCCGGGCGCGCCTATGGGGCTTGCGGATATTGCAGTGGTTTTAAGCAAACATTTAAAACACAACCCAAAAGATCCAAAATGGCTAAACAGAGACAGAGTGGTCTTTTCGGGCGGGCACGCTTCGGCGCTTATCTATTCGCTGCTCTATCTTTGGGGTTACGATTTAACTTTGGAGGATTTAAAACAGTTTAGACAGATAGATTCTAAAACTCCAGGTCACCCAGAATATGGCCACACTCCGGGCGTAGAGATTACAACAGGCCCTCTTGGGCAGGGGGTTGCAAATGCTGTGGGCTTTGCTATGGCAAAAGAGTGGACGGCACAAAAAGTAAACAGCGACACTTGTGAATTAATCGACCATAAAATCTACTGCTTCTGCGGCGACGGCGATTTAGAAGAAGGTATAAGCTACGAAGCATGCGCGCTTGCAGGCCGCTTAAATTTAAAAGATTTAATTTTAATATACGACAGCAACCATATCACAATTGAGGGCGATACAAGCCTTGCATGGGCTGAAGATGTAGAAAAAAGATTTTTAGCGCAAGGGTGGAGTGTGCTTAAAATCAACGGTCACTGTTATGATGAAATAGATGAAGCGCTTACAAAAGCCAAAAATGCCGACAAACCGACTATAATAATTGCAAATACAATTATAGGGCGCGGCGCGCTGGAGCTTGAGGGCAGCCATAAAACCCACGGAGCGCCGCTTGGCGAAGATGTGATTAAAAGGGCAAAAGAGAAAGCCGGTTTCCCTGCCGATAAAACATTTTATGTGCCAGAAGATGTTTTAGCAGAATTTAGAAAAGCGATCCAAAGAGGCGAAGAGGCGCAAAAAGCGTGGATTCACCTCCAAAAGCAGGCTCCTTTGGCGGAACAGAATGAAGCGCTTAATGTGCTTTTAAACCCTGACTTTAGCAAAATTGAGTGGCCAGACTTTACTGATAGCAAAGAGATGGCAACTAGAGAGAGCAACGGTCAGATACTTAACGCTATAGCCAAATCTGTTGCTGGGTTCCTTGGAGGAAGCGCAGATTTGGGCCCTTCTAATAAAACTGAATTAAAAGATATGGATGATTTTCCAAAAGGGAAAAATATCCACTTTGGAATTAGAGAGCACTCTATGGCGGCAATAACAAACGCAATGGCGCTATATGGCACAATAATTCCGTTTAATGCAACTTTCTTTGTATTTAGCGACTATTTAAAGCCAGCTGCCAGAATTGCTGCTTTAAGCAAAATTAAAAATTACTTTATCTGGACGCACGACAGTATCGGAGTTGGCGAAGATGGCCCTACGCATGAGCCTATTGAGCATTTAAGCCAGTTTAGGGCGCTTCCAGGCTTTTATGTATGGCGTCCTGCAGATGCAACCGAAAATGTTGAAGCGTGGAAAAAGGCTTTAACAATCGATGCGCCAAACGCTTTTGTTTTAAGCCGCCAAAAACTAAAAACCCTTAAGCCAAAAAGAGATTTTGGCGAAGTTGCGCGCGGAGCCTATATTGTTAAGAAAAGAGAGGGGGCAGAGCTTACAATTATGGCAAGCGGAAGCGAACTTATGCCTTCTTTAAAAGCCGGCTGCTATTTGGAAAAAATGGGCATAAAAGCCAATGTTGTCTCTGTACCGTGCTTTGATCTGTTTTTAGAGCAAGAGAGAGAATATCAAGAAGCGGTAATTGACCCAAATACCAAAGTGCTGGCAGTCGAAGCAGCGCGCGCGCTTGAATATTACAAATTTGCCAATGATATTTTGGGAATGGAGAGTTTTGGCGCCTCTGCACCTGCAAATAAACTGTTTGAGAAATTCGGCTTTACAATTGGCAATATAAAAGCCAAAGCGTGCGAACTTTTAGGCGTAGAGAACAAACCGGTAACAATTGACGGACAGACATACTAAAAAAGGTTAGAAAGCAGGGAGAGCACCCTGCGATAAAAGAATTTAATAAATTTCAGATTTAATTTTTAGTGTTGATAAAACTCATTTGTTAAGATTTTATAACTTCATTTTTTGGAAACAGTTATATATAAGTCTCTTTTAAGTTCTAATTGGGTATTTTGAAAAAACAGCCATTTTGTTATAAGAAAATTTTATGCCGTTATATAAGTTTAACCCAAAAACTGCATTAGACAATACATTTTCTGTATTGACTATTTGCAACTGTGCATCGGAGTGAAGCCTTCTTTATTTGCTTTGAGAGTGTGAAAAAAGTCTGTAATTTAGACTTTTTGTCATTCTAAGCGAAACGAAGAATCTAATTTACACCGGTATTATCGAGATTCTTCGCTACGCTCAAAATGACAATGACAGCCGATTTTCATACTTTTTTCACAGTCTCTTTGCTTATTCTGGATGCTTTTGTTTTGAAGCTCCTGCTGCCAGGCATAAACACATCTGATGCACCTTATAATGCAAAATTTGGGTTTAAAAGAATAAAAAGGAATAGTATGGGAACAGATTTAAACAGTCCAAATTTATATATAAACCGTGAACTTTCATGGCTTAAATTTAACAGCAGGGTTTTGGATCAAGCCAGGTATAATGACCTTTTGCCGCTTGATAAATTGAAATTTATAGCAATTTACGGCACCAATTTGGATGAGTTTTACATGATAAGGGTTGCAGGGCTTAAATCTTTATATAAGGCGGGAGTTTACGATACAGGACCGGACAAACTTACCCCTTTAAAGCAGTTAGAATTAATCCGCGCATATATTAGGTATGAGTTTCCTACCCTTGAGAAAATCTATCTTGATATTGTACAAGAACTCGAAGATAACGGTGTTTTAATTAAAAAATACAAAGATTTGGAAGAAGATGCGCAAGAGAAAATTAAAGAGCAGTTTTTTGAAAATATATACCCAATAATCATTCCAATTGCTGTGGATGCAACACACCCCTTTCCACATTTGAATAATTTAAGTTTTGGAATAGCGCTTAAATTAAAGGGGAAAGACGGGATTATTAAACATGGGCTTATTAGAATTCCCAGAATTTTATCACGCTTTATCAGATACAAAAATATTTACATTCCTATCGAATCTATTGTTGAAAATTTCATAAAAGAGCTCTTTCCAGGCTTTGAACCTATTGTTTCAACCCCTTTTAGGGTTACACGGAATGCCGATTTAGCAATAGAAGAGGAAGAGGCGGACGACTTTTTGGAGATTTTAGAAGAGGGGCTGCGCTCCAGAAACAAAGGGGCAATTGTGCGGCTTGAGTTAAATGGAGATGCTGATGAGTCGCTGGTTGAATTTTTATGCAAACATTTGGATATAAAAGAGAAAGATGTTTACTACTATAAACATATACCGCTTAATCTCGGCTCTTTTTGGCAAATTGTAAGCGATAAAGATTTAGCCCACCTGCGCGCACCCTCTTTTATCCCAAAAACCCTGCCTCCGCTTGATAACGAAGATGTTTACGAAGCGATGGAGAAGCAGGATATTATGCTTTTCCACCCTTATGAGAGTTTTGAGCCGGTTGTAAAATTTATAAAAGATGCCGCAAACGATAAAGATACTTTTGCAATAAGAATGGTTCTTTATCGCGTAGGTCCAAATTCCCCAATTGTAAAAGCTCTTATAGATGCGGTAAACAGCGGCAAACAGGTTACTGTGCTTGTGGAGCTGCGCGCCCGTTTTGACGAAGAGAACAATTTAAGGTGGGCAAAGCAGTTAGAGAGCGCCGGTGCGCATGTTGTTTATGGAATTCCAGGCTTTAAAGTGCACGCAAAAGTTGCACAGGTTATTAAATATAAAAACGGGCAGTTAAAAAGCTATCTGCATCTGGCAACCGGAAATTACAATCCGATAACTGCCAAAATTTACTCCGATGTCAGCTTTTTTACAACAAATTCCAATTTCAGCTCAGATGCAACTAAATTTTTCCACCTTTTAACCGGTTTTGCAGAGTATAAAAAGCTGGAACATCTTTATATGTCACCCACGCAGATTAAGCCAAAACTGCTGCGCCTTATTGAAAAAGAGGCAAGTTACGGCAAAGAGGGGCGAATTATTTTAAAAGCAAACTCTTTGGTTGACCAGAGTGTAATAAAAGCGCTTTATAAAGCCTCTATGGCAGGGTGCAAAGTGGATTTAATAATAAGGGGCATTTGCTGCCTGCGCCCGGGTGTGGAGAAAATAAGTGAAAATATTACTGTAAGCTCAATTGTAGGCAAATATTTAGAGCATGCCAGAATTTACTACTTTAAACATGCTAAAATTCAAACATACATATCCAGTGCGGATTTGATGCCGCGCAATTTAGACAGAAGAATTGAGCTTATGATTCCGATTGAAGATAAATCAATATCAGACCGGCTGTATCAAATTTTAACCATGCAGCTAGCAGACAACCTTCATAGATATATACTCCAAAGCGATGGGGAGTATATTAAGGCAGCGGCGGAAAAAGAGGCTGTAAATTCGCAGGAACTGTTTGAAAAGTATGTAAGCAAACTGAGCCGCGCAAGCAAAAAGAGCGCTAAAAAAAATATAGCAAAACTTGCAAGAAAAATGTTAAAGGAGAGTTAGATGAAACCGATTATACTGCCATATAAAGGGATGGAACCCCAAATTGATAAAAGCGCCTGGGTGGCTCCTGGAGCCACAGTTATAGGCGATGTAAAAATAGGCAAAGAGAGTTCAGTATGGTTTGGGGTTGTAATCCGCGGAGATGTCCATAAAATCGAAATAGGCGACAGGGTCAGCGTGCAGGATCTCTCAATGATTCATGTAACCCATTACAAAAAGCCAGACAAGAGCGACGGAAGCCCCACAATCATTGGAAATGATGTAACTATCGGGCATAAAGTTATGCTGCACGGCTGCACAATAGAAGACGGCTGCCTGATAGGAATGAGCGCTACTATACTGGATGATGCGGTTATTGGCAAAGAGTCGATTGTGGGTGCAGGGGCGCTTGTGACAAAGGGTAAAAAATTTCCTCCGCGCTCGCTTATTATCGGCAGCCCTGCAAAAGCAGTGCGCCAGCTTACCGACGAAGAGGTAAAAGAGCTTTACGCTTCTGCAAAACGGTATGTGGGGTTTATGAAGGAGTATAAAGAAAATTAGTTTTTCAAGTTTAACTTTGATATAATTTCATTTTAAAGATTTTTAAAGGATATTAAAATGGAACTAAAATTGGCAAAAAGTTCTGTAAATGCTAAAGTAAAAAAGATTTCACTCTCTCAAATAGAAGAGAAACTGGATAAACAGAAGTTTTACTATTTTGCAAGAGAGAATGAGCATAAAGATTTAAATGCCCTTTTGGAGTATTTTGAAGATAAAGGCTATACAGTCTATATGCGCGAAGTGAAATACGGCTTGGGTGATGGCGATTTTATTTACGAGGTTCATATAATTTAAGAAGAGGGTTTATTATAGAAGAGAGA
>JALVXO010000219.1 GCA_027022775.1 Campylobacteraceae bacterium | reverse complement strand
AAAAACAATAAAAGCAACCCATACATAGTAAGTGCCAGCGACTATATACTCTCTGGCAAGTGTTAACTTAATTCTGTTACACCATACTAAAAGAGAAAGCGAAAAACAGCTCAATATTTAACCTTTAAACTTAATTTTTCCACCATTCCTGCGAAAGCGGGAATCCATATCCGGATTACGGAATACAGATTACAGAAAACAAAAATTATCCATTACCCATTATCAACTCCTCCCCTTCCTCATTTGCAACTTAAGTATCATTAATATTTTTTTAACCAAAGTATAATAAGATTCGAAAAAAATCAAATAAAGGAGTATTAAATGAAAAAATTTTTACTTCCGTTAATTGCAAGCGGTTTTTTATTTGGAGCAAATAATGCTACTGTTGCGCAAGACCCTTTTGAGCAGATGGATAAGCTTTTTAAAATGCAGATGCAGCAGATGGAAGCTATGCAAAAGCAGATGGATGCAATGTTTAAAGCGCTTGAGAGTCAGACCCCTTCTGTTAAAATGCCGGTTATTGTAAGCAGCGGCGGGATTATGAGCAGCGGACTGCAGGATAAGGGCGACCATTATGAAATTGCAATCAAAAAGGGCGATTCTGTAAATTCAAAAGTTAATGTAGAAGCAAAAAACGGAGTTTTAACCATTAAAGTAGAAGAGACAAAAGCGGTGGATAAAAATACAACTTACGGAGTAGTAAAAAGTTATTCCAGCAGCTCTTATATGCAAAGTTTTACACTGCCTAAAGATGCAGACGAAAACAAAGTTAGTTATGATACAAAAGATAACAATATAATTGTAAAAATCGCCAAAAAAGATAAAAAATGATTTAAATCAAGAAAAATCTATTTAAATAGGATATAATTACTCCATAATAAAATAAGCTCTTGTTTTGGAGTTTATAACAAAAAGTTATAAAGGGCATAAATGAAAGAAAAGATTGAAGTTCCAGGCGCAACGGTTGACTTTTATACATATAAAGAGGGCGATACTCAAGTTTATGAATTTGATACAAGCAGATGCGGGCCGCCGGAGCCTATGGTTAATGCAATGGCAGGCTTAAAACTGATTGACGGTCCGAATAAAAAGCTGGTTATGATTAACCACAAAAAGCCTATGGGACTGCTAAATAAAATCGGCGAAAATTTTAATATCTCCAGCAGAGAAGAGGATGGCAAAGCTATTTTGGAGTTCACCTATAAAGAGGGTGAAACTGAAAAAGCAAACCTTAACGATGCATCTTGCAGCGGGTAAAAGGCGATGTTTAATATATCAAAAGATGTAGCACCTCCATTTAAAATGATAGAGCCGTTTTTTAAATTCGGCTCTTTTATCTACTTAATCTCCATTTTTACGCTTTTTTTTATAAACAGCGGCGGCAGTTTAAACGAGTTAACGGTAATTGGCTGGGCGCACCTGTTTTTGCTTGGTTTTGTAATGGTTATAATTTTTGGCGCAATGGCGCAGCTTGTGCCTGTTGTGCTTGAAGTAGGGCACTTTAGCGTTGATTTATATTATATTATCTTTCCGACACTGGCAGCAGGTGCGGTTTTAATGGTGGCAGGCTTTTGGTTTGTGCCTGTTTTGCTTCCTTATGGCGGGGTTTTGGTGCTTGTTTCAATGGGAACATTTCTTTTTGAGACGCTTAAAACCCTCCAAAAAACTGAAACCGACAATATAACCGTTAAAAGCGTCCGATACGGCAATTACTTTTTAACAGTTGCCATAATAATCGGTT
>JALVXO010000218.1 GCA_027022775.1 Campylobacteraceae bacterium | reverse complement strand
CCTTTACGCTCTCACGATGGCATTTATAGTCTAGACAGTTCAAAAATCTCTAAAACTAGCCGCTTTCCGACTGCACTTTTGCACTCTTTTGCTTCTAATGCAGGCTTAAACATAGACTGCTTTCAAGACTCTTTAAACGATTTGCCTCTAATTTCTTTTGCAATCGCTTATGGAGGCATAAATAAGGAAATAGCCGAAGCAATTGTAGAAAGCATTGAAAAGGGGTGTAAATGCCAGTTTAATTATACAAACAATAAAGGAGAAAAAAGCATAAGAACAGTTTCGCCAATAAGGCTTTATACGGCAAAAGGCAAATGGTATCTATTGGCAAAAGATGACAAAAGCAAAGAGATTCGTTTTTTTGATTTTTTAAAAATTAAAAGATTTAATACACTTATTACTTCTAAACAAGACCTTACAGAGAAAGAAAAAGAAGATGCCCTAAAGCGTCACTCTATTTGGAGCAGCAGCGAAAACAAGAGTTTTCGGGTGCGGATAATTGCCAGTGAATACGCAAGCAGATATTTAAACGAAGTGCCTTTACATCCAACACAAAAACTATTTGATAAACATATCGACGGAACGGCAGAATTTACTTACACAATTACAAATAAAATGGAAATATTGCCTGAAATTAAAAATTGGATACCTCATATTCATATTTTAGAACCAAAAAAGTTAAGAGATGAAATTAAAAAAGATTTAGAAGAGTATTTAGAAACTTTAAAGAAGCTGGACATATAGTTGTCCGCAAGAATATGTTAAAATTGTATTTACAAACTTGTATCTAAAATATGGAGGTATTAACAATGAAAGTATATAAAAGTTTCCCAGTTGCCGGCATTTCTTATTACGAAGCTCTTTTTATAATTGAACAGATAAAACCGGGTGATAAATTAATACTAAAACCAGAAGGTAACATTTACGATGAACATGCCGTTGAGATTTTCTACAACGACAAAAAACTAGGCTATATTCCCAAAAACAGCAACTACTCCATCTCTACAATTTTACGAAACGGATGGGATATCTTTGATTGCTATGTCCAAAGGATAGATAGAGACGGATTAAATATCGATGTTGCGGTGTTTGTTAGAGAGAATGGGTAAAATTATTACAGCAATATTCAAAACGAGATTTGATAAACTTATGTAAAGTTTATTATTGGAGATATATTATGAGTAAAAAATTGGCAATTTCTATTGATATGGGAGCGGTAAATAACGGAGTATATTATTGTGAATATCAAGCAGATAGACTGCTGGATAAATTCGCAATCAATTACAAAATAGATAAAGATAAGATAACATTTTCTAAAAAAAGCAGAAGAGAAAATAGACATAGGGTTAGAAGTTATACCCGTAGAAAATTGGCAAAAATGCTTTTTGCTAACCTATTTGGATTAGAACAATATACTAAAGAGCAAAAGGAATTAATCTTTGGTCTGTTTAAAAATAGAGGTTTTACTTTTTTAAGCAGCGAAGATGAATTTACTCCAATAAATGAAGCTACTCAAGATTTTATAAAAGAGTATTTACCATATTTAAAAGATTTAGTAGAAAAAGAGGATTTTGAAGAGCTATTAAGTCAATTTGAAGATATTAAAGAGTTAGAAGAGTTTATAAATAGTGAAATAGAATCTATTGAAAAATATTACAATGCAAAAAAAGCTAATTTGCCAAAATATTATCAAGAGTATAACAAAGAGCTAAAAATTGACCTAAAAAACATAAGAGAACTATTTTTGGATATATTAAAAG
>JALVXO010000217.1 GCA_027022775.1 Campylobacteraceae bacterium | reverse complement strand
TTGTCCGATACAGCTTTTGCCTGAATAAACGATGCAGCCAGTAAAATAGTTAAAAGTAAAAATCTCAAAGTATCTCCTCTTTTTTCAATATTATACATTAAATATTTTAATAAAATTTGAACTTGCAATAAAAGACAGAAGAGAAATAGAGTAACCTTTTTTTAAACCCAAAATTTGCATTATAATCAGCAAAGGTTTGGCAAATACTTTAGTTTAGGGTGTTTGCGAAAATATTAAGGTTAATTGATGTATTTTTCTAAATGCCCTAAACTAAATGATTTGTTAAAGATTGTTAATATCTAATGCAAATTTTGGGTTAAATACAGTAAAGTTTTATAATGCCAAAACCCTTTAGTTAATCAATTTTCTAACTTCGCAACTTTTTTGGCAAACTAACAACCTGTACCTTCACCCCTTATCCTCGTATTACCAATCACCCCTATTTTCCAATAGCTGCGCTCAGATACCCTACAACCCGCTCTTTATCGCCGGTTACATCTGCGCTTGTTCTGTAATCTAAAATCGTGCTTTTTAAGTTATACTCTTTTGCACTTTGAACGATTGCTTTTATTCCCGTAATTCCGCACGCTTCACAGCCCATATCTAAAATATCGTTATCTAAATTCTCTATGCCGTTTATGCAGATTCCATCGAGCGAATGGGCGCGCTCTTCATCGTGGAAGTGGCTTAAGTCGCTGCTGATTACTACGCTTGTTAAACTGTCTTCTAAAAGCCAGCTGACCACTTTTGCCACCTCTTTATAATGGACATCGCCGTAAATCAGCTCTATCACCTCCACATTTGGCTGATAATATTTAATAAACGGCATTTGGGTTTCTGTTGAGTGCTCTAAATTGTGCGCCTCTTTGGCAAAACCGATTCCAAAAAGCTTGCGCATTACATGCAGATACTCTTTATCTATCGCAATATCTCCAAGCGGGGTTTGGTAACTCTCAAAAAACGAACCGCTAATGCCCCTAAAGTAAACATGGTGGCTGGGACCTATGACAACCACTCTTTTAACATTGCGTTTTGCCAAAATGCGGTGTGCAAAATTGGCTGTAAATCCGCTGTAAATATATCCGGCATGCGGGGATATAATAGCCCTTGGCTCCAAATTTAGCAACTCTTTTCTTTTTAAATTTTTATCCAGCGCATCGTTAAACATCTCTATTAAACTTTTTATCTCAACTGCACTGTCTGGGTAAAACGTCCCTGCGTTGCCTGCTGCTCTTATACTCATAATTCACCTCCATACTCCGGCAATTTCTGTGCCGCATTTTGGGCACTTGCCGTTACTTAAAATATTTTTTTGAACGCTAAAGCCCACTCTTTCTATCAAACTCTCACCGCAATTTGGGCAGTAAGTTGTATTTGTATTTAAAATATTGCCCATATAGATATAGTTTAGCCCCGCTGCTTTTCCTATATTGTATGCTCTTTGCAGAGTCTCAAGCGGAGTTGGACCCTTGTCGTCAACCTTATAATCGGGGTGGAATGCGCTTATGTGCCATGGTGTGTCAATATCTAACTCTTTGGCAATAAAGTTTGCTATCTGGCTTAACTCTTCGTTGCTGTCGTTATCGCCAGGCACTATCAAAGTGGTGCACTCTACCCAGAAGTTTCTCTCTTTTAGCCGCTTTAAGGTATCTAAAACCCCTTCCAGACCGCCTTTTAAATACTTTTTGTAATAATCGGCTTTAAAACTTTTAATATCTATATTAAATGCATCGATTACACCGACCATATCATCTATAATTT
>JALVXO010000216.1 GCA_027022775.1 Campylobacteraceae bacterium | reverse complement strand
TCCTAAAAAAGTAACCCAAAAGTTAAAATTAAAAGATTATTTTAAAGATGATATGTCAAAAAGCGAAAGAAACGAGGCTATATTAAAAGCAGTAAAAGATGGATTTGCTCAAAGTGAAGTAGCAAAACATTTAAATTTAACAGACGCAGCAGTTTCAAAAATAGTTAAAAAGTTAAAAGTTAAGCCCTGACCCCTTTTGCTGCTTTTGCTTTAACCAAGCGAAAGCGCTTTGGCTTTTGGGTCGCGCACTTTTACCGTTAGGGTCATTTGGTAAATCCATTCAAAAAGCGGCAGGCTCTCTTGCCAGATTTTAAAGAGGAAACTGTTTAAATCTTCGTGGCATATAGTTTCGGGGTTAAAGCGTTTGTATGCATACATAGAGGCGTATAACGGCAAATTTGCGTAATGGTTCTCTTTTTCAAAACCTCTTGGGTAGCGTTTGTATTTTGGCTTGGGGAAACTAAAGCCCTTTTCTTTTAAATCGGCAATAATCGATTTTAACTCTTTGGTGCGCTCTTTATTTTTAATATATTCCCTGTAGCCATCTAGCGTATCTTTAGAAAAGCCTCTTATTCCCGTTGCTACAAGCAGTTCGTCGGGTGAAAAGTGCAGGTAAAAGTTTGCACTCTGCAGCCTTTTCCCGCTGCCGCGCCAAAAAATTATACCTATGCGGCTCTTTATCGGGGTTTTATCTTTAGAAAGCCTGGTGTCGCGGTAAATGCGAAAAAGCGAACCGTTAACCTTTGGAACAGCATTAATATACGGCTCTAAAATAAGCAGCTTTTCGCCCATCTCCTGCACAAAGTGCCTGCTTGGCTCTAAAATAAGCTCTTCATACCGTGCGCGGTTGGCAGTAAACCACTCTTTACTGTTATTGTTTCTAATTTCGTTTAAAAACTCTATCGCTTCGCATCTGAAAAATTGCATTTAAAATTATATCAAAAAAATAAAAAATTTAATTTTTTTCATTTTATAACAACTTTTTATATTATAATTAAAAAAAAGGAGGTGTTTTATGAAAAAAACTCTTTTTTTGCTTTTATTTACATCACTACTTTTTAGCGGTGAATATTTGCTTAAAAAAGGTGAGAAACTGCTTTTTGGCTTTAAAACCAAAAGCGGCAAGGTGGTTTCTATTGTGCTTGGTCCTAAAAAGAGTTATTTGCTTTACCGTTTTGGCAAGAAAAATCGTGTTGAGTTTGAGTATCCAAAAGATAGAAACAACTCTTTTACTAAATTTTCTTATTATCACTATATGCGTCCATCTCTTGGAAAAACCAATGCAGGCGAAGATTTAAGCCATCTTTATTTTAGCAATAAAGGTTATACCTATGATATTTATGAGGAGTATTTTGATGAAGAGAGTAGCCACAATTTAGGCATAATAGTTTGTAAAGGCAAAAAAAGGGTTGCTAAAATAAAAGGCAAAGTAAAAAGCAAAAAGGGAAGCTTGCTTAATATTGAAGATTTAATTGATGATGGATTGCCAATAAATAAAAGTGAAGATTTAGATTTGCCTGATGGCTGTTTTGAGTAAAGGGTAGGTAATGAAGCTTTTAAAAGTTTTTATAGTAGTGCTTTTAACTCTTAAAGCATTTGGAGTAGAAGCAAAGCTCTATTCTATTGCAAATGCCAATATTACACTTTATCAAATAGATAAAAAGGGGTTTCATAAAATCTGGCAAGGTTTTAGCAAAGATGGCAAAAGTTTAAAAGATATTGGAAGTTTTGAAATTAACAACAGTTTAATTAAAAATGATAAATTTTATCTACTCAGTGCAAAAGGCGGAA
>JALVXO010000215.1 GCA_027022775.1 Campylobacteraceae bacterium | reverse complement strand
TCGGTAAAAGGTGCAAATAAAAGACCACTAAAGTCGCTTTCTGAAATTATTAAAGGAAAACAAGGGCGTTTTAGACAAAACCTGCTTGGAAAAAGGGTTGACTTTAGTGGCCGTTCAGTTATTGTTGTAGGTCCAGATTTAAGAATGGATCAGTGCGGATTGCCAAAATTAATGGCTATAGAGCTTTTTAAACCGCACCTTATGGCTAAATTGCAAGATAAAGGGTATGCGAGCACCCTGAAATCTGCAAAAAGAATGATAGAGAAGAAAATGCCGGAAGTTTGGGAGTGCCTGGAAGAGGTTGTTGAGAGTTATCCGGTATTGCTAAACCGTGCGCCTACACTTCATAAACTATCTATCCAGGCGTTCCACCCAAAATTGATTGACGGCAAAGCGATTCAGCTGCACCCATTAGTTTGTGCCGCATTTAACGCAGACTTCGACGGCGACCAGATGGCGGTGCATGTTCCTCTTTCAGATGAAGCAATTGCAGAGGCTAAAATTTTGATGTTAAGCTCTATGAATATTTTGCTTCCAGCATCAGGTAAAGCGATTGCAGTTCCATCTCAAGATATGATTTTGGGAATTTACTATTTATCGCTTGAAAAGAGTGATGTAAAGGGTGAGCATAAACTTTTTGCCTCTATTGATGAAGTAATGATTGCTCTAGAGCAAGATGCTTTGGATTTAAATGCAAGGGTTAGAACCCTAATTGAGGGGCAGGTAATCACAACAACCGCAGGAAGGCTGATTTTAAAATCTATTGTTCCAGATTTTGTGCCAGAGAGCATGTGGAACAAAGTGATGAAGAAAAAAGATATCGCCGCGCTTGTTGATTATGTTTATAAAGAGGGCGGTGTTGAGATAACTGCTCAATTTTTAGATAACCTTAAAAATTTAGGCTTTAAATATGCAACAAAAACCGGTGTATCTATCTCTATTGACGATATTAAAGTGCCTGAAGCAAAAGAGGAGATTATTAAAGAGTCAAAAGAGAAGGTTTATGAAGTTCAAAGACAGTATGGCGCAGGGCTTTTGACCGAGCAAGAAAGATACAATAAAATTATTGATATCTGGACAGATGCAAACAATAGAATTGCAGATGAGCTGATGAAGAAAATCTCTAAAGATAAAGATGGATTTAACTCTATCTTTATGATGGCAGACTCTGGTGCAAGGGGTTCTGCAGCGCAGATTAGACAGCTCTCTGGCATGCGCGGACTTATGGCAAAATCGAGCGGTGAAATTATTGAAACGCCAATTACTTCAAACTTCCGCGAAGGGTTGAATGTTTTAGAGTTCTTTATTTCAACCCACGGTGCGAGAAAAGGTCTTGCAGATACCGCGCTTAAAACCGCAAACGCTGGTTATTTGACAAGAAAACTTATCGATGTTGCGCAAAATGTTAAAGTTACTATTGAAGATTGCGGAACTCATGAGGGTATTGAAGTTAAAGATATACTTGACGGTAATGAATTGATTGAATCGATTGCTGACAGATGTTACGGCAGAGTGCTTGTAAAAGATGTAATTGACCCGATTAACAATGAGATTTTGCTTCCAGAGGGCACGCTTATAGGCGAAACAGAGGCAAAAATTATTAAAGACTCTATGGTTCAGACAGTTACTATTAGAAGTGCAGCCACTTGTAAAGCCAAAAAGGGAATTTGTGCCAAATGTTACGGGCTTAACATGGCAGAAAACCGCCTGGTTAAACCGGGTGAAGCGGTAGGTGTAATTGCTGCCCAGTCTATCGGCGAGCCTGGAACGCAGCTGACTCTTAGAACCTTCCACA
>JALVXO010000214.1 GCA_027022775.1 Campylobacteraceae bacterium | reverse complement strand
GCAGCCTGGCTAGAAGTGGAAAAAGCGGTTGTAAAAGCCTGGAACAAATTGGGGTTAATACCCGATGAAGATTGCGAAAAAATCGTAAAAAATGCAAAATTTAGCGTAGAGAGAATTGAAGAGATAGAAGCGGTAACAAAACATGACTTAATAGCATTTACCACAAGCGTTGCAGAGAGCCTGGGAGAAGAGAGCAGGTGGTTCCACTACGGAATGACAAGCTCAGATGCAGTAGATACAGGCGTTGCACTGCAGATGCGCGATTCGCTTAAAATTATTATAGAAGATGTAAAAATGGTAATGGAATCGGTTAAAAAGCGGGCATTTGAACACAAATACACCCTAATGGTGGGCAGAAGCCACGGAATTCACGGCGAACCTATAACCTTTGGGCTGGTTTTGGCAGTCTGGTATGATGAATTAAAACGCCATTTGCAAAATTTAGAAGATACAATGGAAGTGATTGCAGTAGGGCAAATTAGCGGTGCAATGGGAAATTTTGCCCACGCTCCGCTGGAGCTTGAAGAGTTGGCAATGAAAGAGCTCGGCTTAAAGCCGGCACCAGTTAGCAACCAGGTAATACAAAGAGACCGCTACGCAAGGCTGGCAAGCGCGCTTGCACTGCTGGCAAGCTCAATAGAAAAATTTGCCGTTCAAGTGCGCCACTGGCAAAGAACCGAAGTATACGAAGCCGAAGAGTATTTCGCAAAAGGCCAAAAAGGCAGTTCTGCAATGCCTCACAAAAGAAATCCGATATTAACCGAAAATATAACAGGCTTAGCAAGAATGATAAGAGCTTATGTAATTCCCGCAATGGAAAATGTAGCACTTTGGCATGAGCGCGACATTTCGCACAGCTCAACAGAGAGATTCTGGCTGCCTGACAGCTTTATAACAAGCGATTTTATGCTGCACCGCTTTAACGGCGTTATCTCTAAACTTACAGTAATGCCTGAAAATATGATGAAAAACTTAAATTTAACCGGCGGGCTGGTATTTAGCCAAAGAGTGCTGCTAGAACTTCCAAAAGCCGGAGTAAGCCGCGAAGATGCATATAAAATCGTTCAAAGAAATGCAATGAAAGTATGGGAAGATTTGCAAAAAGGCAAACCGGCACTTAACAAAGAGGGCGAAAGCCTCTTTTTACAGTATCTGCTTGAAGATAAAGAGTTAAGGGAAAAACTGAGCGAAGAGCAAATACGCGAATGCTTTAATTACGACTACTACACCAAAAATGTAGATGCAATATTCAAAAGGGTTTTTGGGGAGTAGATTGAGTGTTTACAAGAGAAACACCGGCACTTTAAAAGATAGAAATTAATCGATTTTATAAGAAAATTTAAGATAATATAATGTTACTTGTTGAAACAAAGGATATTAAATGCTGAAGAAAAAAGGAACAATATTGAGCGTTAGAGAAGATTTAAGGGTTTTAGATTGCACAATCAGAGATGGCGGACTGGTTAACAATTTCCATTTTAGCGACGATTTTGTACGCAAAGTGTATGAAACTTGTGTTGCAAGCGGCGTAGATTATATGGAGATAGGTAAAAACAATTCTCCAAAATTAATGAGCGAAGAGGAGTTTGGTCCCTGGAATTTCTGTAAAGAAGAGGATATAAGAAGAATTGTGGGCGAAAACAATACAGACATGAAAATTGCAGTTATGTCAGATATTGGCAGAACAGTTAAAGATGAGTTGCTGCCAAAAAAAGATTCTGTAGTAGATATGGTCAGAATTGCTGCTTACGCCCATCAGATTCCAGAAGCGGTAGAACTTATAGAAGATGCCCACTCAAAGGGGTATGAAACCACAATAAACATTATGGCAATTTCAAAACTTTTCGAGAGTGAAATAGATGAAGTTTTAGATACTGTCAGCAAAACGCCTGTAGATGTTATCTATGTAGTTGACAGTTTTGGAACATTTTACCCTGAACAGATAAGAATGCTTACAGAAAAATATTTAGATATTGCCGAAAAAACAGGCAAAAAAATAGGAATACACGCACATAACAATATGCAGCTGGCTTATGCAAATACAATAGAAGCAATGATTTACGGCACCAGCTTTTTAGATGCTACAATTTCAGGATTAGGCAGGGGTGCTGGCAACTGCCCGCTGGAACTTCTTGTAGGTTTCTTAAAAAATCCGAAATACAAACTTGAGCCGCTGTTAAAATTTATTCAAGAAGAGATTGTGCCTTTGGAGAAAGAGCTTGACTGGGGCTACAGCATACCGTATATGATAACAGGGCAGCTCAATGAGCATCCAAGAAGCGCTATGAAAGCAAGAGCCGAAGGCGATACAAATTATGTTAAATTTTACAACTCTTTGCTAGATGCACAACAGTAATCAAACCTCTTACAGAGGGGCTTAATGCCCTTTTTATGCTCTTTTCTTCCTAAATTCCAGCAAAAATTTAAATTAACAATCTTTTTAAAGGATATGAATGAGAAAAACCAAAATAGTTGTAACAATAGGTCCATCTACAGCCAATGAAGAGATGGTAGAGAAGCTGATAGAACACGGAGTAAATGTTTTTAGGCTCAATTTTTCGCATGGCGATTACAGTGTACATAAAAATTCGATAAAGTTAATCAGAGATGCATGCAAAAAACTTGACAAAGAGGTGGCAATACTGCAGGATATTTCGGGTCCAAAAATCAGAATAGGCGAAATAGACGGTATTTTAAAACTTAACAAAGGTGATACCCTTATCTTAAGCAAAAAAGAGAGCTCGGACCCTTACACTCTTACTTTGACATACCCGGATATTATCGATATGGTAAATGTGGGGGAAGAGGTCTTTTTTGCAGACGGAACAGTGCAGAGCGTTGTTATTGAGAAAAATGGAGATTATTTGAAATTAAAGCTTTTAAATGATGGTGAATTAACATCCAAAAAAGGGGTAAACTTTCCTAAAACAAGATTGAATATTTCCGCAATAACCCCAAAAGATGAAGCCGATTTAGAGTTTGGCGCTAATAATGACATTGATATTGTAGCTCTGTCGTTTATCCAAAACCGAAAAGATGTGATAAAAGCAAAACAGGTTATGGCGCGTTACAATTTCGAGCCGTTTATTGTAGCTAAAATAGAAACAGGCGAAGCGCTTGAAAATCTGGAAGAGATTTTGCAAGAGTGCGACGGAGTTATGGTTGCACGCGGAGATTTGGGCGCAGAGTTTGGAGTTACAAAACTTCCTAGAATCCAAAAGCACATAATCGAAGTGGCAAACCGCATGAAAAAACCGGTAATTACTGCCACGCAGATGCTTACATCAATGAAATACAACCCGTTTCCTACCCGTGCAGAGGTGAGCGATATAGCAAATGCAATTTATGACGGCACAGATGCGGTAATGTTAAGCGATGAGACTACAGTGGGCAAATTTCCTCTTCAGGCTGTAGAGGTGCTGCATGATACCGCAAAAGATGCCGAAAAAGATTATCCGTTTTTTAAAGATTTTGAACCTCTTGACAGTTCTGGCGCAGTATCCAAATCTGCTGTGGAGCTTGCAAAAAACTTAAATAAAGAGGCGCTTGTAACATTTACAACCAGCGGCAAATCGGCTCTTTCGCTTTCGCGTTACCGCCCAAAACAGAGTATTTACGCCGTCTCCCATTCACTTAAAACACACAGAATTTTAAATCTGGTTTGGGGGGTTAGGCCTCTATTTATAATGAAACCGACAAAAAACCCGACAAAGCTGCTTTACAATTTCGTTAAAAAAATTCTTGACGAAAAACGGATTAATCCAAATAAACGCTTTGTGGTGACTATGGGTTCAACTACCGGCAAAGAGGGTTCTACAAACTTAATTAGAATCTTAAACAAAGAGGGGATGGAAGCTGTTTTAAATTATGAAGATTTATAAATATTTAGTTATAATCTCTCAAAATTTTAAAGCAAGGCTGTTTTATGAGCAAAAAGAACCATTACGACCCAAAAGATGTGGAGTCTAATTATTATAAATTTTGGGAAGAGCAGGGCTTTTTTGAGATTGATGGCAACAAAGAGATTCAAAAAGAGGGCAAGAATTTCTGTATTATGATGCCGCCTCCAAATGTTACCGGGCACCTGCACATAGGGCACGGGCTCACTTTTACCCTTCAAGATATTATTGTGCGTTACAAAAGAATGGACGGTTTTAAAACATTGTGGCAGCCGGGTGTTGACCATGCAGGGATTGCTACCCAGAATGTTGTAGAGAAAAAGCTGCTGCTAGAGGGCAAAACCAAAGAAGAGATAGGGCGCGACGAGTTTTTAAAGCTTTGCTGGCAGCAAAAAAACGATTCGCAAAATGCAATTACTACGCAGCTAAGAAAGCTTGGTGTAAGCCCAGCCTGGAGCAGAGAGCGCTTTACAATGGATGAGGGGCTTGCAAATGCGGTAAAAAAAGCGTTTAAAACAATGTTTGATTCGGGCTATATATTCCAGGGCAACTATATGATTAACTGGTGCACGCATGATGGGGCACTTAGCGATATTGAGGTTGAGTATGAGGAGCATGCCGGGAAGCTTTACCACATTAAATACCCTCTGGCTGATGGCAGCGGCGAAGTGGTAGTAGCTACCACCAGACCCGAAACATATTTTGGTGATACCGCAGTAATGGTGCATCCTGATGATGAGCGCTACAAAGGTTTAATCGGCAAAAAGGTTAAACTGCCGCTTATTAACAGAGAGATTGAGATAATAGCCGATGAGCATGTCGATATGGAGTTTGGAACCGGTGTGGTTAAAGTTACCCCGGCACACGACCCGAATGATTACGAAGTTGGAAAGCGCCACAATCTTGAGTTTTTAACCATTTTTGACGAAAAAGGTATTTTAAATAGCCACTGCGGGCAGTTTGAAGGTTTAGAAAGGTTAGAAGCGCGCCCTAAAATCGTAGAAAAACTGCAGCAAGAGGGGTTTATTGAAAAGATAGAAGAGCACAGCCACCAGGTAGGTCACTGTTACCGCTGCAAAAATGTTGTTGAACCTTACATCTCTAAACAGTGGTTTGTAAGCAAAGATTTTGCAAAAGGGGCGATAGAGCGGGTTAATGCGGGCGAAGCGAGATTTTTCCCGGCACACTGGATTAACAGTTATAACGCCTGGATGCGCGATTTAAGAGACTGGTGTATTAGCCGCCAGCTATGGTGGGGACATCAGATTCCTGTTATGAATTGTAAAGAGTGCGGCCATCAGTGGGCGTTTGAAGGCGATACGCCAAACTCTTGCAAAAAGTGCGGCTCTGGCAATATTTACCAAGAAGAGGATGTTTTAGATACCTGGTTTAGTTCCGGACTGTGGCCGTTTAGCACCCTTGGCTGGGGCAATGGCGAAGCGTTTAAAAACCAAAAATGGTTCGAGGGCGATATGGAAGAGTTTTATCCAAATTCGCTCTTAATTACCGGATTTGATATTCTTTTCTTCTGGGTTGCCAGAATGCTTATGATGGGTGAAAAGCTTACAGGCAAACTCCCTTATCCTCATATTTACCTCCATGCCCTGGTAAAAGATGAAAAGGGAGAAAAGATGAGCAAATCCAAGGGGAATGTTATAGATCCTCTTGTGATGGTAGAGAAATACAGCGCCGATGCGCTGCGCTTTACACTTGCGGTTTTGGCGGTTCAGGGGCGCGATATTAAATTGAGCGAAGAGAAGCTTCAGCAGAGCCGCAACTTTACAAATAAACTCTATAATGCGGCAAACTATCTGCTTTTAAACAGTGACAGCTTTAAAGATTTAAAAGATACCGAAATTAAAACCCCGCTTGGCAAATATATTTTAAGCCGCTTTAACAGAGCGGTTATAGAGACAAGAGATTACCTGGAGCAATATCGCTTTAATGATGCTGCAACCACACTCTACCGCTATCTTTGGGGGGAGTTTTGCGACTGGGGCATTGAGCTTAGCAAAGCGAGCAAAGAGAGTATAGCCGAGCTTGGCAGCATCTTTAAAGAGTCCATGAAACTTTTGCACCCATTTATGCCGTTTATTACAGAGTATCTTTACCAAAAATTAAGCGGCACAGAGTTAAACAGCCAAAACTCTATTATGATTCAAGAGTATCCCATTGTAAACAAAGTTGACACCGAAATAGTTGACATTTTCGAATTGACAATTGAGGCTATAGTATCGATAAGACGGTGCAAAACACTTGTTGATATGGCTAACAAAAAAGTTGACAAAGCTTACTTGAAACTGTCAAAAGAGGTTGACAAATCTTTAATAGAGCCGTTTATCAAAAAACTTGCTAAAGTGGAAGAGTTGGAGTTTGTAAACAGCAAACCGGAAAATGCTGTGGCAGATGTAGGCAATGGCGTAGAGAGTTACATCTCTACAGCCGATATAGATATGACCCCAATTATTAATAAATTAAACAGACAAAAAGAGAAGCTGCAAAAAGAGATAAATAAGTTAAGCGGTATGCTAAATAATGAAAAATTTATAGCCAATGCGCCAAAAGCGGTAGTAGAGCAGAATCAAGAAGCGTTAAAAGCCGCAAAAGAGAAGCTGCAAAAGGTAGAGAGCGAATTGAAAGCATTGCAGTAAGCGCTGCCTATAGCTATTTGCAAAAAAATGTGTTATAATAGCAATAAAAAAAGGCAGCAACATGAAACGAAGGCTTTTTCTGTTATCGGCAGTATTTTTAATGAGCGGTTGGCTTAATGCATACAGCATAGGGCCAAATAATTTTTATAAAACAATCCGTTCAAAAAGGGTAGTGCTTGTAAAATTCTGGGCAAGCTGGTGTGCGCCATGCTCAATTTTAAAACCGGAATTTGAGAAAGCAAAAAAAATAATCGGCAACAGAGCTCTGCTTGTTGAATACAATATAGATTTAGGCGGCGATGTATTAAGAAGATATCAAGTTAAAAGAATACCTACAATGATACTTTTTGTTAACGGCAAAGAGGTTGAAAGAAGCATTTCAGTATTGGGTTACCAAGATATCGTCGATTGGGTTTTGGGGTATGTTCCTGTAAATTAAAAGCGGCTGGCTTCTACTGTAAATCTATAAATACAAAATTCAGGCGCAAAATTACTGTGCATAGTATTGCCTGCTTGCAATTATTCTTGTATAAATATGAAGCTTTTTAGGCAAACAAATCCGGAGTAAATTACTCCTGTATAAAATTTAAAAATCTCATATACCAATTTTTGAAATTAATACCAAAATATGGGACTATATAGATTTCATTTAAGTTTCGGTTAAGTTTTGTTAAAAATTCTTATTCCCATTTTATGGGGATAAGAATTTTGTAAAATATATATTTTTTTCATCAAAGTTTTTTTTAAGGAAATAAGTAATATAATATACAACGAAAAAACGGTTATTTAACAACCCAATGTTGCTGTTACAAAACATGACCTGATTGAAGGGATTGAGACGCATCGGCTTTATTTTTGGCTTTTGATACTAGTTACAAAACATGACCTGATTGAAGGGATTGAGACATATAGTCATCCCCCTTGTATAGGTCGTAGTGTTACAAAACATGACCTGATTGAAGGGATTGAGACGCATCTTTTCGATTGCTACTGTCTTGACCCAAACGTTACAAAACATGACCTGATTGAAGGGATTGAGACTTTTCTTTGGCTAGCGCCTTAAATTGGGATTTAGTCATGTTACAAAACATGACCTGATTGAAGGGATTGAGACCGTTAGGCAGAGTTCCATACTCTGTCTTAGCAGGTTACAAAACATGACCTGATTGAAGGGATTGAGACTTAATGATTAAGTAGCACCCCTCTTTTGCTAATAGCGTTACAAAACATGACCTGATTGAAGGGATTGAGACATACATCTGATGCCTCCTTAACCATAATATAAGTTACAAAACATGACCTGATTGAAGGGATTGAGACTATTAGTGAAGTTTTTACATAGGTAGCCACTAAAGTTACAAAACATGACCTGATTGAAGGGATTGAGACCAATAGCGCCCGTTTTCCCCCCGCCTATGTCGGTTACAAAACATGACCTGATTGAAGGGATTGAGACCAAGGCAATAATGTTAGAAACTTCATTCTAAATGTTCTAGTTACAAAACATGACCTGATTGAAGGGATTGAGACTTTTTAGCCCCGCGATGTCACTATGGTAGTCGGTTACAAAACATGACCTGATTGAAGGGATTGAGACTGAGGAGCAGGAAGCCCCTCAACCTCACCAAACTCCGTTACAAAACATGACCTGATTGAAGGGATT
>JALVXO010000213.1 GCA_027022775.1 Campylobacteraceae bacterium | reverse complement strand
ATGTAAGTACTCAAGAGAGAAAAGATGAGTTAATAAACAGCTTAAACAGCCAATTAAGCAGCGCTTACAAAGGCAGTTTTGAATTAGAAGCCCCAAAAGCTGAAGTTATAGAAATTGCCGAAAACAACAGCAGCCAGGCTGAACAGAACACAACTAAAGCAAATGAGACTGAAAATGAGGTGATAAGCTGCGAGACCCGTGTAAACAGTCTGCTTGCCAGAGAAAAAATACACTTTGAGTATAATAAAGCTGTTATTAAACCGGAAAGTTACGATTTGTTGGCTAATGTGGTAGAGATTATAAATAACTGCCCGGATACAATTGTAATAATAGAAGGTTATACCGACTCAGACGGCAGCGATAAATATAACCAAAACCTGAGCCAGCAAAGGGCAGATGCAGTTAAAGAGTATTTAATAAACAAAGGGGTTGCAAAAGAGAGATTAAAAGCTATAGGATATGGCGAGGCAAAACCGGTAGCAAGCAATAAAACAAAAGAGGGCAGAAGCAAAAACAGAAGAATTGAATTTAAATTTGAAGGAGTGAAAAAATGAGTTATTTATTAATGCAAATTTTACTTTGTCTTCTAATAGCGGCAATAATTGGATTTATTATTGGCTGGCTGTTTAGAAATTTAAGCTGCGGCAGCAAACTTAAAGAGAATGAGCATAAATGGCAAAACAGATTAAATGAAGCCTCTGCAGATATGAATAGTAAAATGCAAGGTTTAATGGGACAGCATAAAGATGAGTTAAACAGCACTCAAGAAGAGTTAAAAAGCTTAAAAGAACACTTAGAAACAAGCAAAAAACAGCATGCTACGCTAGAAGAAAAATTAAAAGAGATAGAGGAACTTGCAGCAGCTAAAGAGGCGCAGCTGAAAGAGGCGCAAGCAGAGATAGAGAAGCTTAAAGCAGCAGCAGTAAGCAGCGGAGATGAAGCAAAAGCGGCGCAAGATAAGCTAGAAGGTGAACTCTCAAGTTTAGGAAAAGACAAGGAAGCGTTAGAAAATCAATTAAAAAATGCAAAAGAGCAGATAGAGCAAAAAGATGAAGAGATAGCAAAATTAAAAGAAGAGTTAGAAAAGAGCACTGAAGAGGCCAATACAGAAATATCTTCGCTTAAAGAGCAAATTAAAGAGAAAGAGAGTGCATTAAAAGAGCTTGAAGATATTAAAAAATCAAAAGAAGAAAAACTGCAGCAGATGCAGGCACTGGTTGAGACAAAAGATGGCGAACTAGCAGAGGCAAACAGTAAAATATCACAAATAGCCCAAGAGTTAGAGGGAAAAACAAATAAACTGCAAGATGTTCAATCTTTTATGTCCGCCCAAAAAGATGAAGCTTTAGGAGTTAAAGAAGAGTTAAATAAAAAAGAGCAAGAGTTAAAAGAGGCTTATGAAAAAATCGAACAGTTGACAAAAGAGAAAGAAGAGGCAGAAACAAAATTAAAAGAGACCCAGGCAAAAGTTGAAGATTTAGAAAAAGCAAAGGCTGGTACAGAAGAGGCATTAAAAGCAGCAGAAGATAAGGCAGCAGATTTAGAAAAAGAAAAAGCCGATAAAGAAGAGGCATTAAAAGCGGCTCAAGATAAAGCTGCAGATTTGGAAAAAGCGAAGGCTGATACAGAAGCAGCATTAAAGGCAGAGCAGGATAAAGCTGCCGGATTGGCAGAAGAAAAAGCAGCCACAGAAGCAGCTTTAAAAGCTGCAGAAGATAAAGCAGCTGCATTAGAGCAGGAAAAAGCTAATACCGAAGATGCTTTAAAAGCGGCTCAAGATAAAGCTGCAGATTTGGAAAAAGCAAAAGCTGATACAGAGGCGGCATTAAAAGCAGCAGAAGATAAGGCAGCAGATTTAGAAAAAGAAAAAGCCGACACAGAAGCAGCGTTAAAAGCAGAGCAGGATAAAGCTGCAGATTTGGAAAAAGCAAAAGCTGATACAGAGGCGGCACTAAAAGCAGAACAAGAGAAGTCGGCTAAATTAGAACAGGAGAGAGCCGATACCGAAGAGGCATGGATGGCTGCAGAAGATAAGGCTGAAAAGCTGGAAAAAGAGAAAACAGCAGCAGAAGATAAAGCTGCAGATTTGGAAAAAGCGAAGGCTGATACAGAAGCAGCGTTAAAAGCAGAGCAGGATAAAGCTGCCGGATTGGCAGAAGAAAAAGCAGCCACAGAAGCGGCTTTAAAAGCGGCTCAAGATAAAGCAGCTGCACTAGAGCAGGAAAAAGCCGGTACGGAAGAGGCATTAAAAGCTGCAGAAGACAAGGCAGCAGATTTAGAAAAAGCAAAAGCCGATACAGAAGCAGCGTTAAAAGCAGAGCAGGATAAAGCTGCTAAACTAGAACAAGAAAAAGCTGATACTGAAGATGCTTTAAAAGCGGCTCAAGATAAAGCTGCAGATTTGGAAAAAGTAAAAGCCGATACTGAGGCGGCATTAAAGGCAGAACAGGATAAAGCTGCCGGATTGGCAGAAGAAAAAGCAGCCACAGAAGCGGCTTTAAAAGCTGCAGAAGATAAAGCCAAAGAGCTGGCAACAGAAAAAGACGAGCTGGATAAAAAGGCTGCAGAACTTGCAAAAATTGCTGAAGAGTTAAAACAAAAAGTTCAAAGCGAATCCAAATTAACCCTTTTGACAGAGCCAAGAAATGGGCAAAAAGATAATTTGCAATTAATTAAAGGAATAGGTTCGGTTTTAGAAAAAACATTAAACGATATAGGTATATTCCATTTTGATCAAATAGCGGCTTTAACCCAAAAAGACATAGACTTTATAAATGAAAAGCTGGCATTTTCCGGTAGAATAGAAAGAGATGACTGGGTAGAGCAGGCTAAAGCATTGGCAAAAGGCGAAGAGACAGAATTTGCCAAAAGAGTAAAACAGGGGGATGTTCCTACAAGCAGAAGCAAATAAGCTTTTGCTTTATTTACATAGTAGGCATGTTTTGAGTGATAACAATAACAAAAAATTCAAAATAGTGGTTTAGAGGTTGAATTTAAACCTTAATAAACTTCAACCCAAAAATTGAATTAGCCAATACTCTATCTGTATTGGTCACTGGCAGAAGGTTATGATTTTCGAGCGCAACTGCGGAACTACTGCAGGATTTAGCACCTTATTAATGCCGGCAGCAAACTTGGCAGAGAGACGGGGCATATTTTTATAGCTGATGATAATCGCATTGCAGCTGCGCTTAATAAAGAGGGAGATTTGGATGTTACGGTAAATGTAATATCTAGAAATGAAATCAAAATTCTTTACAGCCCAAAAGTTAGAGTATTTAAAAAAGAACCCCGATATAACGGGGTTAAAATAGATTACAGCAATTTATGAGAATCTTTATCTTTCTGCGGCAGCGGCACTAGGTAGCCTACAAGCAGGAGCAGGGCGCCGACAATTACGAATGAGATTATCCTTTCAATAGAGCTGCTTTTGATTAAATCTATTAAGAACAGTTTGCCGACGGTAATTAGCAAAACACTAAAGCCTCCAAACCATAAAGGGCGGCTTTGGAGCTTTTTTGAAAGCAGCAATATTCCAAGCCCAAAAAGCGCCCAAAGAACCGATAAAGAGCTTTGAAAATATGCATTTTTCCCAAGCTCATACAGGGTGTAATCGATACCGCCGTAAAAATGGAATGCACGCGCCAGAACAGATGTTATAAAAAGCAGCAAAAGCGCGCCTAAAACGGCAGTTGCAAACTCTTCATAAACGGATTTTTTTAACCCAAATTTTGGGTTTAAGGTATAAACTGCTGCGCCAATGAGTGCTGCCTGGCTTAATTCGTAAATGTTTAACAGCGGTATGTAAAAGGTTGAAGGGGGCAGGTTAAAACTGCTCCAGAAAATCCAGAGGGATAAAATAAGCAAAGAGTATTGCTTTTGTGTTTTGCCGCCGCCAAACAGCGTATAAAAGCTTGCTCCAATAGATGCGGTTATTAAAATATATCCCGCCATTTCGCCCCAGCTTAAGTTTTGATGCCAGATAGAGACTGCAAATATAAACAGTCCCAAAAGCTGCACGCCACCTCCAAAATAGAGTGCTGTTTTCTGCTGCGCTTTTTTGACAAAAAAGATAACAGCCGCTCCCTCCAGCGCCCAGATTGCAGCGGTTACTTTGCTGCTGAAAATATAAGCTGCAGCCAGGGTTAAAAAGAGTGCGCCAATAAGCAAAAAGGCATCTTTGATTAGCTTATCGGTTTTTAAAAACCTCCAAAGCCCTAAATATAGAACCCCTAAAGCTATTGCGCTAGCCGCATCGCCGTTTTTAAACCCCTCAACAAGCTGCAGCTGCAAAGCAAATGCTATAAAAGGCAGGGCAAAGGTTAAAATAGTATCGATTTTTGGGCTAAATGCCAGGCTGTGCTTTCGAGTGTAAAAAATAGCGGCAATCAGATAGATTGCAAAAAATATTATCAAAAACGGCTCTGTAGAGGCAAAAAGTTCTGGTTTATATTTTAAAACGCCCCAAATTGTGGCAATAATAAAGGTAAAAATAAAGCCTGTAATGTTAAGAGCGCGCCACGCCTTTTTGTAAGCAACAATTAAAAGCCCGATATTTAAAAGTGTGTAGTATCCAAAAAGCAAAATGTGATTGCCGCTGTTTGAACTTGTTAAAATAGGCGCCAAAAAACCGCCGCTTATAGAGAATATCGCAAGCTCTTTTGAGTTTTGTGCAATTGCAAGGTAAGAGCCCAAAATCACTACCGCAAGCATCAAGACAAAAGCTGCTTTCAGCGGTAAAATTCCGTAAATTTTGCTGGCGCTAAAAATGGTTAGGTAAAATACCGCAACACCAAGTGCTTGCATTACAAGCGAATAGCTTCGGTTTTTGCTTTTTAGCCTGTAACCGATAAACAAAATTGCAAGCCCTAAAGCACTTAAGCCCATAAGACGGATTTGAACACTTATTATCGAGTGCTCTATCGCATATTTTGCTAAAAATGCCAGCCCGAAAAAGAGCACAAGAGCGCCAAGCTTTACAAGCAGATTATCGAAACTAAAAAGCATTTGCCAAAAGCTTGGCTCTTTTTGCGCTGCCTGCAGAGTTTGAGTTTGAGGCGGCTTAAGCTCCTCTTGCTGCAGCGTTGGCGGCTCTATTGGAGGTTTGCTTACTGCCGGCTTTGGCGCTTTGTTTCTAAAAAGCTCTTTTTCTAAAATCTCTATTTTACTCTCAAGCTTTGAAACTTTAAAAAAAAGAACCACCACAGCTATTATCAGGGCTAAAATTATTAAAACATCCATTGTTAATCCTTTTATTATTAAAGCTAAAAGCTGGTAATGTAGTGCATTTTGTCATTCCTGCAAAAGCGAGAGTGCGCAAAAAGTCCAAAATATTTGCCTTAATTGTCATTCTGAGCAAAGCGAAGAATCTATTAAGAGCTAAGAGCTGAGGGCTTAGAGCTAAGAGCTTTTGGTGCGGCAGCGCCGCGTCTAATATTTGCGGCTTTGCCGCATAGAAAAAGCGAAGCTACCTTGTTAGCTTTAAGCTTTCGGCTCTAAGCTTTAAGTTTTTAAATGAGATTCTTCGCTACGCTAAAATGACTGAAATGGGTAATTTTACAAAAATTTTAACTTTTTGCGCACTCTCAAGCAGGAATCCACATACGGTTTATGGAAATTTTCTAATCTCTAATTTCCAATCTCTCTTGCCGGTTTTCATTTACAAATAAGCCATTTAGCAACCTCTAAAACAATACCGAAAGCGGCAAAGCATACCTTTTGTTCTCTTTATCGCCAAAAGGCAATATGCTCTCTCCCATATAAAAAACAATCCCTGTTATATCTTTTTTGGACTTTTTCTGAAAGTCAATTATGTGTTTAAAATGCTCCTGTTTTACACTTTGAGAAGATTTCACTTCGATTGCAAATATTTTGCCGCCTTTTTCGATAATAAAATCTATCTCTTTTTTATCGCTGGTTCTGTAATGATAAATTTTTGGCAAAACGGCGCTGTAACCGATATGTTTAAGCAATTCCCCATAAATAAAAGTCTCAATTATTTCCCCTTTTTTATTTGAGTTTAGCAATTCTTGAACTGTTGTAATATTTAAAAGATGTGCCAAAACTCCGCTGTCGGTTAAATAAAATTTTGGCGATTTTATAAACCGTTTAGAGATATTTGAACTGTAAGCTTTTAAAAGAGAGATTTGGTAAATCATTTCCAGCATAGAAAGATAATTGCTTACTGTTGCTTCGCTCAAACCTGAACTGTTTGCCAAGTCGGCTTTGTTAAGAAGCCCGCAGCTGCGCGGGGCTAAAATATTGAAAAATTTAATAAAAGAGCTTATATCCCTCAATTCGCCCACATCTCTAATGTCTCTTTCTACATAACTGCTTATGTATGAGTTAAACCACAAACTTTTGCCTCTTTGCGAATTAATTTTATGAATTTTTGGATACCCTCCGTTAATGATAATTTGCAAAATCTCTTCGATGCCTATATCTGCAGCAGAGAGATTTTCTGCCCCTTTATTAAAAAGAGTATCTATTATATTTTCATCAGGCTTGTTTTGCAACTCTTTTGCAGAAAGCGGGAAGAGCGGCAGTTCAATTACTCTGCCGGCAAGGGTATCCCGTGCTTTTTTCATATCCAATACATTGGCGCTTCCGGTTAATAAAAAATCGCCGTTATTGTGGTATTTATCTATATTAAGTTTAATACCCTCTAAAACTTCAGGCACTTTTTGCACCTCATCAATAGTTACCGGTTTTTTTAAACTTGCAATGTAACCGATTGGGTCGTTAAGCGCTGCTTCTCTTTGTGAAAGATCATCAAAAACAATATAATTTCTCTCAAGCCCCAGGCACAAAGTGGATTTTCCAACCTGTCTTGCGCCGGTAAGCAACACTGCAGGCGAAATTTCAAGCGCTTCTTTTAAAATGGGAACAATTGACCTTTTAAACATTGCATACCCTTAACTATGTAAATTATATAATTATACCTATGTATTTTACAAAATTAGCTTAAAGTGATTGTTAAACAAAGTATATTTGCACCCTTTGAGAGTGCACAAAAAGTCCAAAATATTTGCCTTAATTGTCATTCTGAGCAAAGCGAAGAATCTATTAAGAGCTAAGAGCTGAGAGCTATTGGTGCGGCTGCGCCGCGTCTAATATTTGCGGCTTTGCCGCATAGAAAAAGCGAAGCTACCTTGTTAGCTTTAAGCTTTCGGCTCTAATCTTTAAGTTTTTAAATGAGATTCTTCGCTACGCTAAAATGACTGAAATGGGTAATTTTACAAAAATTTTAACTTTTTGCGCACTCTCGCTTTCGCGGGAATGATGCAATCTAAACTGTCACTGTCCACTGTCACTGTCACCAATTATGCGGCATTGCTGCACCTACGTTCGGATTACGGATTACGGATTACAGAATACGGAATAAGGAATTATCCATTCTTAATTGTCAATTATCCATTATCAATTACCCTCACCTCCTGCCAGCTCCATTGCCATCTTTTTAACCCCCTTAAGGTCGGTTTTGCCGCTGCCTAGTTTTGGGATATCTTTTACTTTAAAATAAAGTGACGGCACAAATAGGGGGTTTAGGTTTAACTCTTTTATTTTGGCTTTGAAATCGTCTATCTCTATATTTCCCTCTAGCAGTGCTACGATTTTTTCGCCTTTTTTGCTATCTGGCACGGCGGCTAGGGCTAGGCGGGACTCTTCGTCTAGCAGTTTTATAAGTTCGCCCTCAACCAAGCCAAGGCTGACCATTTCGCCGCCTATTTTGGCAAAGCGGCTGTATCTGTCCACAATTGTCAAGAAGCCGTCTTCGTCGATATACCCTTTATCGCCCGTTACATACCAGCGCATCCCATCAATTACTTTAATAACGCTTTTGGTTTTTTCCGGCTCTTTTAGGTAGCCTTTCATAATTTGTGTGCCGCCAATAAGTATCATTCCGGCTTCCCCAACAGGCAGCTCTTCAAAGCTTTCGGGGTCGGTTATTTTAAAGCTGCTGCCTGGCACCGGCAATCCTACGGTTCCTGGCTTATTGCCAACTTGTATTCTGTAATTGTCATCTACCATTACAACATCGGGGATATTTACGCTCGCAACCGGTGTTGTCTCTGTCGCGCCGTAGCCTTCGTATATAATTTTTCCAAATTTCGCTTTAAAATCTTCGCGCACTTTGGCAGGCAGTTTTTCCGCCCCTGCTACAATCAGTTTTAAGCTGTCAAACATTGCCGGGTGGATTTTGCGGTTTCTAATATATAGCCCGTAAAATGTTGCCGTTCCA
>JALVXO010000212.1 GCA_027022775.1 Campylobacteraceae bacterium | reverse complement strand
GATTTTATCTTCTCTTTTTCGCTTAACTCTTTTTTTTCGCCATTTTCCTGGTGAGGAAAAATATAACCCCATACAGTGTGCGCTGCTTCGTAAGATAGATAAACCGCCCCGATTATCAATATCGGTGTAATTGTTTGGGGCAGATAAAAACTTAAAGCCATTATAATTGGAATAATTATAACTTTGTTTAGAAAAGAGCCTTTAATAATAGCCCACAGCACCGGCAACTCTCTAGAGGCTGGAAAGTCGGAAGCTTTTGCAGCATTTACCGCCAAATCGTCACCTAATACCCCGGCTGTGTTTTTAGCTGCTGTCTTTGCTGCCGTTGAAGTGCTGTCCATAAGTACTGAAATATCATCTAAAAGAGCAAAAAAACCTGATGCCAAACAGTCTCCTTAATATAAATGTTGCCTGCACATCCCTAAAAGATAAAAATAGTATAACCAAAAAGAAATTATGCTGCCCTTTATACCGGTATAAAAATGCCGCAAACTAAAAATGTCGTTGAATTTTAAAAAAGATGATTAGGTACTTCAGTTATTTATCCCAAATTTTGCATTAGAAGGCGCATTAGATACATTGGCGCTTGGCATCAGAAGTGATGAAGAAAAATGACCAATGCAGATAGAGTATTAGCTAATGCAAATTTTTTTTAGGGGGGGGTAAAACAACAGAATATTTAAAATATTCCTTCAATTTACAGATATCAGACTAATTTAGCTATAATAAATGTTTTGATACATTAAAGGAATAAAAGAAAACTAGAGAAATTGATTATCTTTGTAGAGAATAAAAAAAGGAAATATTGATGAAAGAAATAGAAAAATATTTAAACAAAATAATACTTGGCGATAACCTTGAAATACTTGAAAAATTGCCACCCAAGTCAATAGATTTAATTTTTGCCGACCCGCCATATAACTTACAACTGGAAAACGATTTATATAGACCTAATCAAACAAAAGTGGATGGAGTGTTTGATAAATGGGATAAATTTGATTCTATAAAAAACTATGACGAATTTACTAGAAAATGGCTGCTTGCTTGTAAAAGAGTTTTAAAAGATAATGGAACAATATGGGTGATTGGCAGTTATCATAATATTTATAGAGTTGGAGCTATAATGCAAGATATTGGATTTTGGTTCTTAAATGACATAGTTTGGATAAAAACCAATCCTATGCCAAACTTTAAAGGAACGCGGTTTAATAATGCACATGAAACATTAATTTGGGCTGCTAAAAGCAAAAATGCGCGCTATACATTTCACTATAAAGCAATGAAAGCGTTTAATGACGACAAACAGATGCGTAGTGATTGGTATATTCCGATTGCAAGCGGGAAAGAAAGATTGAAAGATGAGGATGGTAATAAAGTTCATTCTACACAAAAACCTGCTGAATTGCTTTTAAGAATAATCTTATCAACTTCAAATATTGGCGATATTGTGCTTGACCCATTTATGGGTAGCGGAACAACCGGTGCTGTTGCTAAACGTCTTGGAAGAAATTTTATAGGAATTGAAAAAGAAGAGTTTTATGTTAAAGAAGCAACTAAAAGAATAGAAAAAATAATACCATTAAAAGAAGAATTACTAAATTACAAAATTGAAGCAAAACCGCCCAAAGTGCCATTTGGTAATCTTATTGAGAAAGGTTTCATAAAAATTGGAGAAAAAATATTCAGTAAAGACAAGAAATATTCAGCAACTGTTTTAGCAAATGCAAGTATTGAAACTGACAATGGTTTTGTTGCCTCAATTCATAAAGTAAGTGCTACGCTACTTAACAAACAATCAAATAA
>JALVXO010000211.1 GCA_027022775.1 Campylobacteraceae bacterium | reverse complement strand
GGAAGATGGGATGCAACACATATCGGTTGCTAAAATCGTGGATTCCTGGTCAAGCCAGGAATGACGGAATCCTCAATCCTCATCGCTCAAACCTCAAGCCTGATTTTCCGTCATTCCCGCGAAAGCGGGAATCCAGGGCTTAAATAGAGAAAAAGAGATTAGAGAAAGAAGCGTTTCATAAGTGTCAATTTAAAGCCATAAAAAGGAGAAATTTTGGAATTTAAAAAGTATCCGTTCGAGAGACTCAATGAACTTTTAAAAGGAGTTGAACCAGACAGCAGTTACAGCCCGGTCACTCTGACAATTGGCGAACCACAGTTTGAAACTCCGCAATTTATAAAAGATGCAATTGCTAATAGTTTGGATTTATTTAATAAATACCCAAAAAGCGCAGGCGAAGAGAGTTTAAAAAAGGCGCAGCTTGGATATATTAAAAGAAATTTCGGCATCTCTTTGCAAAAAGAGCAGATAATTCCGACATTTGGAACAAGAGAAGTGCTTTTTAATTTTCCTCAATTTCTCCTGCACGGCAAAAAAAATCCAAAAATGGCTTTTGTAAATCCGTTTTACCAAATATATGAAGGGGCGGCAATTGCCAGCGGCGCAAATGTTGTTTACCTTAATTTAGAAAAAGAGAACGGTTATAAACCAGAACTTGATAGAGAACTTTTAAAAGATGTCGATTTGGTAATTTTAAACACACCAAGCAACCCAACCGCCAGTGTTATGGGGTTGGATGAGTTAAAAGAGTGGGTAAAGGCAGCGCAAGAGCTTGATTTTGTGCTGTTAAATGATGAGTGCTATATAGACCTTTACATGGATGAACCTATACCTTCAATTCTAAATGCAGCCAAAGAGATTGGAAACAGTGAATTTAAAAATATTATAGTGCTAAATTCTATCTCTAAACGCTCAAGCGCACCGGGTTTAAGAAGCGGTTTTATTGCAGGAGACAGAGATATTTTAAAAGATTATATGCGCTACCGCACTTATGTAGGGTGTGCAATTCCTCTTCCGCTGCAAGCTGGAGCTGCTGCAGCATGGAGCGATGATGAAGCGCCAAATAAATTTAGGGCAGCATATAGAGAGAATTTTAAAATTGCAAAAGAGATATTAAATGTTGAGCCGCCCAAAGCCACATTTTATATCTGGCTTGAGGTAAAAGATGCAACAAATGCCGCCAAGGAGCTTTATAGAAGATATAATGTAAAAGTGCTTCCGGGCGAATTTTTAGGCAGAGAAAACGCCGGCAAAAACTTCTGGCGCCTCGCCCTTGTGTATGAACCTAAAATTACAAAAGAGGCTCTTGCAAGAGTAGCAAAATTCCTGCAAGAGTGGTAGTGTTTAGGAGACTGTACAAAAAGTTATAATTTCTGTAAAATTACCCATTTCAGTCATTCTGATCGTAGCGAAGAATCTCGATAGAACGGCAGTAAATAGATTCTTCGCTATGCTCAGAATGACGATTAAGGGAAATATTTTGGAGTTTTTGCTCAGTCTCTTAGGGCCAGATATTAAAATAAACTTTTATCTCAAATTTTGAGTTTATAATTAAATTAAAAAGAGTCTATGTATTTACAATTTTTTAAATCCTGCTTTTAATCTTTTTATATAAACTTACATCTCTTCCAAAAAATATATTTTTAATAGGACACTATATGACCATTTATTAAGCTACAATTTTTTTGTGCAAAGGGAGTTGCAGGCTCTGCCTGGCTTCCACCTTGCACTACTGCTATGCAGTTTGTGTATGAGGTTGCACCTTTTGCAGTTATAGTTAAACTGCTCCTTATGGAAAATAGGG
>JALVXO010000210.1 GCA_027022775.1 Campylobacteraceae bacterium | reverse complement strand
AAGAAAGCAGGTAGGCAGCGGCAAAGTGCTTTGCGGCGTAAGCGGCGGGGTGGATAGTTCTGTCGTTGCGGCGCTGTTGCACGAAGCTTTGCCAAAAGAGCAGTTAATTTGCGTATTTGTTGACCATGGGCTTTTAAGAAAAGATGAGGCAAAGCAGGTTCAAGATATGTTTAAGCTGCTCGATATTCCGCTAATTACCGTAGATGCCGGCAAAGAGTTTTTAGATGCGCTAAAAGGCGTAACCGACCCTGAACGCAAACGCAAAATAATAGGCGAAAAGTTTATAGAGGTTTTCGATAGGGAAGCTAGCAAACACACAGATGTAAGCTTTTTGGCGCAAGGAACGCTATATACCGATGTAATCGAATCTGTTTCGGTTAAAGGTCCTAGCAAAACAATCAAATCGCACCACAATGTGGGCGGTCTGCCGGATTGGATGACATTTGAGCTAGTAGAGCCTTTAAGAGAGATTTTTAAAGATGAGGTTAGAAAACTTGGACTTGAGCTTGGCTTGCCAAAACACATGATAGAGCGCCACCCATTCCCTGGTCCTGGGCTTGCAATCCGCGTAATGGGCGAAGTAAACGAAGAGGCGCTTAGATTGCTTAGAGAGAGCGATGCAATTATGCAAGAAGAACTTCGCGCCAGCGGTTATTACACAAAAGTTTGGCAGGCGTTTACTGTGCTTTTAAATGTGCAGTCTGTTGGCGTAATGGGTGATAATAGAACTTACGACAACACAGTTTGCGTTAGAATGGTAGAGAGTGTTGATGGAATGACGGCAACTTTTGCGCATATTCCGCATGATGTGTTAGAAAACATAAGCCGCCGCATTATAAACGAAATAGACGGAATAAATAGAGTTGTTTACGATATCAGCTCTAAACCGCCTGCAACAATTGAGTGGGAGTAAATCTTGGGTAAAGTAAATAAGCCAAAATTTGGTGTTTTTAAGAATGTAACTTACGCCATAGAGGGTGCAAAAACGGTGCTAAAGAGCGAAAAATCGTTTAAAACGCAGCTGCTTGTAATCGCCCTTATAGGTATTGCACTAATTTTCATAAACATAAGCACAGTTACAAAACTTGTGCTATTCTTTTCCACCTGGATAATTTTAGTAGCCGAAGCTTTCAACAGCGCAATTGAGCGCGTAGTAGATTTAGTAACCCAAGATTACCATCAATTAGCCAAAGAAGCAAAAGATATAGGCTCTTTTGGAGTATTAATGGCATTTATAGTAATTGCTGCAATTTGGGGTGTAGCTTTGTATTTGGAGTTTAGCCGGTGAGGGTTACAGCGAGTATGATTAGCAGATAAAATTTCTAAAAACTGAGTAAAATATTTTTTGCAGTGATAATTTAGCTCAATATATAAATATCTCTTCTAATACCAAAATTACCAAATATGCAATAACCATTGCAGGTATTGCCCAAAGAGCCAATCCTGCAAAAAAGCCTGGATTAAAAGAGCTTGTATCAAAACCTGTTACTGCAAAAGTTTCTAAAAAACTTATTACATAAACAAAAATTGGATTTAAATAGTGTTTTTTAATAAAAGTTTTTAATTTGCTCTTTCATTAATCCCAAATTTTGCATTAAATGATGTATCAGCTAAAAGTTTTGGGTTAATATTTATTTGGTTAAAACCTTGGCTGTTTAAAAGCTTTTTTTCATCCTCTATATCTATTTTTAACCCAACTTTGCCACCCAACCTTAACCTTTGCTTAAAAAGTGCTATTTTTAGATAAATCCAATAACCAAAAGTCCATAAAATCATAGTGTTTTCTTCTGAAATATTTTGTAGTGACCGAA
>JALVXO010000209.1 GCA_027022775.1 Campylobacteraceae bacterium | reverse complement strand
CCGGCACTCAAAAAGGTTTTTTCACACCCTGTTGATAAAGTGGATTTTGACAAAATAGCCTCTACATGCCAGCTGGCATTTTTAGCTCTGCCGCACAAACACTCTATGGCTGCTGCAAAAGAGCTGGTTGCAAGAGGGGTTAAAGTTATTGACCTATCAGCAGACTACCGGCTGGAGCTAGAAACTTACGAAGCAAACTACTGCCCTCACACCGATAAAGAAAACCTGCCAAATGCAGCTTACGGCTTAATTGAGTATTTCAGGGAAGATATTAAAAATGCAAAAATAGTAGCAGGCCCAGGCTGCTACCCCACAGCCACCCTTCTTGGAATACTGCCGTTTATTCCGTATATTCAAGAGGGAACGCCGATATTCGTAGATTCCAAAAGCGGTGTTAGCGGCGCAGGTAAAAAATTGACCCATACAAACGCTTTTGTTACAATAAATGAAAACATATTTGCATACAATCCGCTAAAACACCGCCATGCGCCAGAAATTGCAGAAAAGATTAAAAAGATTCACAATAAAGAGTTTCAAATCAATTTTGTACCCCACCTTATACCGGCAACCCGCGGCGAACTTGTAAGTGTTTATGCGGTGCTAAAAGAGGATATTGAGCCTTTGGAAATTTTGCAAAACGCTTATAAAGATGAGCCGTTTATTAGAATTCGTAAAACACCGGTAGATATCAAAAGCGCTGCCGGCACTCACTTTTGCGATATTTTTGCAGCAAAAAACGGCAATAGCCTCTTTGTAAACTCTGCAATAGACAACCTCTTAAGAGGAGCCAGTTCGCAAGCCCTTGTTGCGGCAAATATCGCAATGGGGCTAAAAGAGACATTAGGAGCGCCAAAAATTGCATACATACCTTAAAGAAGGGGCGCTCTTTATAGCAGACGCCCACTACCCAAACCGCAGCGAAACTTTTTTGTCACTGTTAGAGTCGATAAATTCCGGACAGATAAAAACACCGCAGCTTATTTTAATGGGTGATATTTTCGACCTGCTTGTTGGCAACTCATCATACCTAAAAGAAAAATTTTCAAACGAAATAGAGTTACTCGAAGAAATTGCCCAAAAAATAGAAACAATTTATATAGAAGGCAACCACGACTTTTACTTAAAACCTCTGTTTAAATATGTAAAAACAATCCCTCTGCAAAATCAGCCACTAATTTTAAACCATAACGGCAAAAACTTCTCCCTGGCACACGGAGATAAATTCAACACATCTCTGTTTTATAAAATTTACACCAAAACCATCCGCTCTCCGCTTGTTTTAAAAATCCTGCCCGAAATCACTGCAAAATATATGCTAAAGCGGATGAAAAATAAAAAAATCTGCAAAAAAATCCCAAACTTTGAAGCAATTGCAGAAAAAATCATTAAAAGCCACAAAGCCAAAAATATAATAGAAGCCCACTTCCACCAGGGCCGCCAAATCAAAACCTACACCTCCCTCCCCTCCTTCGCCTGCACAAAACAGTATGCTGTATTGAAAAACGGAAAAGTAGAGTTTGTAAAGTTTGAATTATAATTTCACCCTGTTTAATTTAATAACTTTTATTATATCTGCCAATTCATCTTTTTTAAAACCCAATCTGCCGATTGTCTCTGTTAAACTCTCTACTCTCTTTACTCTTTTAAATTTTTTAAACTTTTTTACTTTAACTTTTGCTTTAAAAAACTTGGCAGCAGTTTTTAACAATTTTGCCTCTTTAAATCTCTCTTCTTTGTTTTTAGCTTTTTTATAAAAATGCAACCTTTTTTTTAAAACTTTATGTTTTGCATAATAAAACGGCAATCTTAAACTCTTTTTTGCCTCTATGCCGTTTAGCAATCCTTCTAATCTATCCAAATCTTTAAAACTGTAACACTCAAAAAAACTCTCTTTTTTGTGCTTTAATTTCTGGGCAATTTTTATCAATATTTTCAAAGCCAAAAGCTGATTTTCAACTTTAAACTTCGGTTTATATTTTAGCATCAGTTTAAAATTTCTATCTAATTTTGCTATCTTTTGAGCCTCTTGCAAAAAAGAGTTTAAGTTAAAAAGAGCCTCTATTAAATTCTTGTCAATAAGATAGTTTTTAAAAGAAAAAAGAAGCCATTTTAATCTGTTTGCCGACTTAATTCCCACTTTTAAATACTTTAATTCGAAAGTTTCGGCGTATTTTTTTAAATTAAGTTTTAAAGCTACATAAAATTTATAAAGATAGTTATGAAAAACATAACTTGTATCTTCTGTAGCAGAAATATACAGGTTAAATTTAGGCTTGTATGCTTTATAACTTGAAATAATCTCTTTTAAAGATATATATGAATCATCCCTAAGAGGTATCTGCATAGAGCGCGAAAGCGCCCCATTTGAATAAACCGCTTCATTTGTAATCTCTTTTATTATAAAAGGCTTAAGCGGTTTTGGCATAATAAATCTTTTAGCCTCTTCCACAGAATTAAATTCTGTTTCTAAAATAGAGAGCCCCTTAAGTTTGCCAGAAAATATATCCAATTCAAAACTGCAGCCATTTATGTTAAATTTAACTCTTTTCTTTTTAATAACTCCGTTTTTATTGGATGTTTTTGCTAAATAATACTCTTTTTTGCCAACTTCAAACTCCAACTCTTCCCTCACAAGCCCTCCGCCTTTTTTTATATTTTTTAAAAAACGGCGTCCCTCTTTTCTGTAACGGAGTGTCTCTTTAGGTGTTGCTTTTAAATAAAACTGCTCAATATCTGAAACTGTATAACTTATTTTATGCTTTTTTAAAAAGGTAAAAATATTATAACTATCAATTAAATATCTTTTTTCTATCTCTAATTTTGCCACTTAACCAGCCTTTTTGCACTATATTATTAAAATTATAGTATAATCATACAAAATTTTACCCCAAATATTACAAAGGTTAACAAATGAAAATATTTGCAGGCGCTCTTTTGCTATTTGCGATAGCATTAACAAGCTGTTCAGTCAGCAAACCCCAGCCAAAACTGTGCACTGTCACTATACCTGAACCGCCAAAATCGGAATTGAACAAATATAAACCTCAACCGGGTAAAAAATGCAAAAAAAGAAAATCACTCTGGAGTCAATTTGGCATTGAAAAATAAAATAAAAATATACAAAACACCAATTATTGCTGGTAAATACAAAGGCAAAAAAATAGCTATTCCTGCTATTGATACCACTAGAAGTTCTAAAGCAATACTGCGCGAATCGCTTTTTAATACAATTGCCTACGATATTGTAGACTGCAACTTTGTCGAAATGTTTGCAGGCAGCGGGTCAGTAGGATTAGAAGCAATAAGCCGCGGCGCTTACAAAAGCTACTTTTTAGAACAAAATCCGGCTGTTTACAGGCTTCTTAAAGAGAATATTAACCATATCGATTCTCAAAAAGCTTACGCAATGCAGGGAGACGCATTTAGCCTGTTTGAGCCTCTTTATTCACAGTTAAAAGCAGAAAACAGAGCTACTTTTTTCTATTTTGATCCCCCTTTTAACATTCGGGAAGGGATGGAAGATATCTATGAAAAAACTATCAATATAATATCAAAAATTCAAGATAACTTTGTTCAAATGGTAATTGTTGAACATATAAGTTCTATAGATTTGCCAAAAACTGTAGGCAGGCTTATTAAATACCGCACTAGAAAATTTGGCAAAAGCTCATTAAGCTACTATCGGTTCGAGGATTAAAATGGAGGTAAAAATTCCCAAAATATCTATTGGCATTTTGATTTTTATATTTCTTTTATCTTTTTTAGGACCTTTTATTTATCACACATCCCCTTATGAATTTAACAAAGAAGCAATTTTGCAGGCTCCATCTCTGGCACATCCTCTGGGAACTGACAGATTAGGGCGCGACCTTTTGGCAAGAGTGATAAAAGGAGGGCAAGTATCTATTATAATAGGAGTCGGTTCTGCTTTTATTGCATCTTTAATTGGCTTGGTTTATGGTGTTTTTGCTGGTTATTTAAAAGGGTGGTGGGATAAACTTTTTGTACTTATTGTAGACCTGTTTTTAACTTTTCCAACCTTTTTCCTGCTTTTAACCCTGGTTAGTTATATCGAAGCATCTTCACTTATATTAATAATCGTTATAGCTCTTACAGGCTGGATGGGAACAGCCAGGCTTATTCGCGCACAAGCTTACCAAATCTCAAGCCAGCCGTTTATAAAAGTTTTAAAAATAGCAAATGTATCCAATTTCAAAATTGTATTTAAATACTTTTTGCCTCTTTTGGCGCCTATATTTTTTGTAAGTTTCTCATTTGGAGTAAGCGGAGCGATTTTGGCAGAAAGCGGATTAAGCTACCTTGGTCTTGGCATAACTCCGCCAAATATGAGCTGGGGTTCAATTTTAAGCAGCGGCAAATCTGTTATGGAAATAGCCTGGTGGGTAAGTTTTTTCCCAGGGCTTTTTATCTTTTTGGTTACTTTTAGCTTAATCCAAGTTTCTGATTATCTTCAGCAAATATCCAATTTAAAAGAGAGCGCCGTTGCTAAAAGTTAAAAAATATACCCCAAATCCTCAAGGAATTTTCGGTTTTTGCTCCACCCCTTTTTTACACTGACATTTAAATCAAGATATATCTTTTTGCCGGAGAACTCTTCCATCTGTTCTCTTGCATATTTGCCTACTCTTTTTATGGTTTGGGCTTTTTTGCCTATTATCATTCTTTTTTGGGTCTCTTTCTCTACAACAATTGTTGCCATAACAATATCTAAATTCTCTTGCTCATCTATTTTTTCTATTATTACATCGCTCTCGTAAGGTATCTCTTCGCTCAATTTCTCAAAAATCGCTTCGCGGATTAACTCTTTGTAGATATCTCTTATGTTTTCTGTTGTAAGCAGTTCGCTATCATACAGCCAAGGGTGTTCGGGCAGATATTTGCTGATTTCATTTAAAAGCTGCTCTTTGCTGCCGCCCTTTTTTACGCTAAAAGGAATTATAGCTTCAAACTCATTAGCATATTTGCTATACTCTTGCAGTTTTTTTAAAACCCTCTCGTTACTGACTCTGTCAACTTTAGTTAAAAGCACAATATGGGGAATATTTTTCTTTTTTCTTAACTCTAAAAACTCTTCGTAATGCTCCAAAGAGTCGTTAACAGGGGCTAAGAAAAGATGTAAATCGCTATCACCCAGAGCTTTTAACGCTTCATCAAGCATAAACCGGTTTAGCAGCTTCTCTTTTTGGTGAATTCCGGGAGTGTCAACAAAAATAATCTGCGTATTTTTGTGCATTACAATAATATTCATCCTCTTTCTGGTAGCTTGCGCCTTTTTAGAAACCATAGCAAGCTTATACTCTGCCAAATAGTTTAGCAGTGTGCTCTTACCCGCATTAGGCCGCCCCACAACAGCCACAAATCCCGCTTTTTGATTCTCTTCCATTTAACTCCTTATAATTTATGCAATTATAACCGTAGGGGCAGCCACAAGGGCTGCCCCTCAATGCCATTAAGTTAAGGATTTTATATCCATAAAATGCAAAAAGCTTAAAGCCAAAAGCTAAAAGCCGACAAAGAATTGCACCCCGTCATTCCGTGCAGAAAACTGAAAGCGGAAAACGGAAAACTGTAAATATTTTTTATTACCGTTTTCTGTTCTCTGCTATCTGTTTTCCGAATGAATCCACGGTTTAAATAACCAAAAAAGTAAGAAATCCAAACTTTTTGGTTACAAAGCCTGTGGATTCCCGCTTTCGCGGGAATGACGCAATGGCAGCTTTTTTCCTGGTTGCGAAGCTCCGGCTTCGCAACCCAATATCAGAATTATATTATTTGCCAATGTTCTAATATGTATCCCAAAGCTGGAGCTTTGGGACAAGAAAAAATAGAGAAGAGAGATTAGAGATTAGAAAACTTATTTTCCGTAATCTGTATGTGGATTCCTGCTTTCGCAGGAATGACAAATTGCTTTTCATTTTTAGCTTTATGCTTTTGACTTTACACTTTCAGCCTACCGCCTCAACCCTAAAACCTCAACCCTCACCCCTAAATTATCAATTCTCCATTATCAATTATCAACTATAAAATATATCTCGTCGTATCCTCGCTCTCTACAAGCGAACTTAACTTCTCATCTACCATTTTCTCATCTATCACGACTGTCTGCCCGCTCAATTCATCGGCTTCAAAGCTGATATCTTCAAGCAGTTTTTCCATAACCGTATGGAGTCTTCTAGCCCCTATATCTTCGGTTTTTTCATTTGCCAAAGCGGAGTATTTTGCAATTGCTCTTAATGCTTCATCTTCAAAATCAAGCTCTACGCCCTCAACTTTTAAAAGCGCCTTATACTGGTTTACAAGCGAATTTGCAGGTTCTGTTAAAATTCTGTAAAGCGCCTCTTCATCTAGCGAATCCAGCTCTACACGCAGCGGAAAGCGCCCTTGCAATTCAGGTATCAAATCGCTTGGCTTGCTTAAATGGAACGCCCCTGCTGCAATAAACAGAATATGATCGGTATCGAGCGTGCCTATTTTGGTCTTTACGCTGCTTCCTTCAACAATTGGCAGCAAATCGCGCTGAACCCCCTCTTTGCTAGGGTCTTGGCGCGAACTCGATGCTGCGCTTACTGCAATTTTATCTATCTCGTCAATAAAAATAATCCCGCCGCTTCTAGCGCGCTCCAGCGCCTTTTGCTTTAGCTCCTCTTCGTTAAAAAGCTCTTTTGCCGCTTCGTTTGCTAAAATCTTTTTTGCCTCTTTAACCGTAACCTCTTTTTTCTTTTTGCGGTTCATCCCGCCAATAACCCTGATTATCGACTCTTGCACCTCTGCCATTTCCGGCGGCACATTCGGATTAGATGCAATATCAACTGTGATTTCGGCAACATCAATTTCGATTTTTAAATTATCAAGCTCCCCTTTTGCCAGCTGCTCCTGCTTTCTGGCAAACGCTCTGTCGTAATCGCGCAGTTTCTCTTCGCTAGCACCCTTTGGCAGCGGCGGCAATAGTTTTTCTATAATTTTATTCTCTACATATGCTTCTATTTTCTCTTTATTTTTCTCCGCCTCTTCTTTTTTAATCAAGCTGTAAGCCTCAAGCGCCAAATCGCGCACCATCGATTCAACATCGCGCCCCACAAAGCCAACTTCGGTATATTTGCTCGCCTCAACCTTAACAAAAGGGAGGCTCATCATTTTTGCCAAGCGTCTTGCAATTTCGGTTTTACCAACCCCGGTGCTTCCTATCATTAAAATATTTTTAGGCGTGACCTCTTGCGCCATAGTCTCATCCAGCTGCATGCGGCGCCATCGGTTACGCAAGGCAATAGCAATTACTCTTTTGGCATCACCCTGCCCTACAACATATCTATTTAAATACTCTACAATCTGTTTTGGTGTCATATTATCTGCACTCACTATTTCAACTCCAATGTTTTAATATTTGTATTGGTATATATACAGAGTTCGCCCGCAATTTGCAAACTCTCTTTTACAAGCTCTATCGGCTCAAGGTTTGCGTGGCGTTTTAGCGCCCTTGCAGCGCTTATAGCGTAGCTTCCGCCGCTTCCTATTGCTGCAAGCTCGCCGTCTTCAGGCTCTACAACATCGCCCGTTCCGCTTAAAATAAAAATATGCTCTTTGTTTAAAACAAGCATCATAGCCTCTAACTGGCGCAGATACTTATCCTGGCGCCACTGTTTTGCAAACTCTACAACCGATTTAAGCAAATCGCCGCGCTTTTCAGAGAGTATCCCTTCAAACATTTCAAACAGCTTAAAAGCATCGGCTGTGCTTCCGGCAAATCCCGCAAGCACTTTACCATCGTAAAGTGTGCGTATTTTAGTTGCATTCCCTTTTAGCACGGTATTCCCAAAGGTAACCTGCCCGTCGCCTCCGATAACCGCGCCTCTGTCGCTTTTATAAGCTAAAATGGTGGTAGCTTTAAACATTCTTACACCCCTACAACATTGACTTTAAGCGTAGCATGAATACCGTGACCTAGCTTAATATCCACTTCGGTAACACCTTCGCTTTTAATAGCTTTTTTAAGGTTAATGCTTTTTTTGTCTATATCTATTCCCATTTTATCTTTAAGCTCTTGGGCAATAATGGCATTTGTTACAGAACCTTTAATTCCAACCGGCGCCTTTTCGCGCTCGATTTTAAGTTCATTCGCCTCTAACTTTGCTTTATACTCTTCCAGCTTTGCAATCTCTGCCGCTAAAGCTGCCGCCTCTTTAGCTTTTTGCTCTTCCCACTGCGCAACAACTTCAGGCGTAGCAAGCTTTGCAAACCCTTTATTAATCAAAAAATTCTGCCCGTAACCGTCTTTTACCTC